>CALHVR010000031.1 GCA_938037005.1 uncultured Leptotrichiaceae bacterium
CATTCTTTATTTATAGGAGAAAAAATATGAAAATTAAGTATTTAGGAATAGGAAATGATTTAAAAAAAGAATTATTTGAAAAATTAAGTAAAAATGAGAATGAGCTTTATGTGTTTGGAAATGGAGCGACTTACTTTGAATTTAAGAAAGATTATAAAGAACAAAGTAAAAATCTCTTTGAGAAATTTACTTTACTAAATGAGTATGATTTTTATGAAAAAATATTAAAAACAAATAAAATTGTAATAAAAGAAGAAAAACAAGTTATGTTTTTTTTCAATGCGTTGACAGATAAAATAAAAAAAGAGTTAAATGTAAAAAGTTATTATGATGTTGTAGATATTTCATATAATTTTTATACATTATTAGCGGAACTTCAGGAATATAAAGTTGATGTAAATTCGATAAAATTGGAGGAATGGCAAAAAGAAATATTTTCTACAATTTTAGAAATGAAAGATGAGATGACTAAAAAAAGTAATGAATTAGGACTTGTAATGCCGTACATGTTGCGTTCAGTTGAAAACATTTCTTTTGATTTTATAAATAAATACAAAAAAATAATTTTAGTGAATAAAGTTAAAATTACTCCATTTGAAAAAGAGTTGTTTGAAGTTTTAGAAAATCATGGAATTGAGATAGAGCATATTTTACAATTAGATGAAAAAGATTATGATATTGAAAATATGAAAATAAAAGATAATTTTGGATTGCCGTGTGTTGAAAAAATTAAAGAAAAAGGAATTAAAATTGAGATAAATCAATATGAAAATAAACTTTCACAACTAATTGGATTAGTTAAAAAATTAGAAAATGATAATGATATAAAATATAAAATTTATGATGGTCAAACTGTAACGAAAGAAAGTGAAAAAGATTATCAATTATTGAATCAGCAAAAAATAGAATATAATAATGAGAAAACATTAGAAAATACTAAAGTTTATGGTGTTTTAAATGCACTTTGTGAAATTTTAGGAAATATTAGTAAAGAAAGCCAAAGTAATTTATCGTTTGGAATGAGTTCTTTACATAGTGCATTTAAGTTGAAAGAGTTTCTACATACATTTAATGTAAATAAAAAAGTTTATAATTATTTACAAGATTTAGCAAGAGAAGGGTATAAAACTGTATCTATTAAAATGTTAGATAATTTAAAAGCTAAAGAAGAAAATGAAAAAAAAGTACAGGTCATGAATGATTTTATACAATTTTTAACAGAAATTGAAAAAATATATGCAATAAAAGATCTTACACAATATAGAGAAATTTTAGAAAATAAAGTTGATAAATTGTTTGAAAATACAAAAATAAGAGACAAATATTTTGAGGCATTGTCAGAAATTGTAGTAATTGAAGACTTTTCATTTAAAAACTTATGGGCTGGCTATTTTGATGGAAGTATTGCAGAAGGATTATTGAAAATGTTCTTGAAATATTTAGATAAAAAAGCAATAAAATTAATTTTGGAAGAGTCTGAAGAAGATAAGAGTGAAAAAAATAAAATAAATCAATTTAGTGTAATTTCTGAATTAAAAAATGAAAATATAATTTTCTTAAATTTACAAGAATCGTTTCCAAATGTAAAAGTAAATAATTATTTGTTGACTAAATTGCAAAGAAAAGAAATTGGGCTTCCAGTGGCTGAAGATATAAAAATGATTGAAAACTTTAAATTTATAAATAGTTTATTTAATTCAAAAAATGTAATTTTAAATTATGTGAGAAATCTTGATGCTAAAGAAGATTGTGCTGGAATTGTTGAGGAAATTAGATTGCAATATGGAATAGAAATAAAAGTATCAAATATAAATGAAAGTACTGAGCTTGAATTTATTAAAAAATATTTTACTGAAAAAGGGAAAGAATTTGAGAAAAAAGAAATCGGGGAATTTATAAAATCTAAATTGATGAAAGATAATAAAAAATTAAAAGAAAATAATTTTAGTTTAAGTTATTACATATTAGAAAAAATCAAAAATTTTGAATACGGATATTATTTAGAAAAAATGATCGGTGATGTTGAAAACGAAGAAATTAAAGATGAAATAGATGCGTTATTATTTGGTAATTTGATTCACGACATTTACGAGGAAATTGTTAAAAATAATAAAGAAAAAATAGAAAATAAACTATATGAAGTAGATGAAAATGAAATTAGTGAAATTTTATCTTTAATTTTCAAAAAAAATAAATACAAAATACCAGAAGAATATATTGATTTTTATAAAGAAATTTCTTTTAATGAAATAGTTGAAGCTGTAAAAATATTCTTTAAAGATTTATATGAACTTGAAGAAATAAAAAAAGTAGATAAATTTGAAATATATTCGGAAAAAAGTTTAAATCAAAAAATAGAAGATATATCTAAAAAATATGAAAATGTTACAGCTAGAGGGCGAATGGATTTATATATAAAAGCTGGAGAACATGAGTTGTTATTAGATTACAAATCTGGGAAATTAAGAAAAAAAGATGGTAAATTAGATAATGATAAAGTAATAGACGCACAAAAACAACTTGATTTATATAGTATAATTTTAGGTGGAGTTGACACAAGAAACAAATATGTTGTAAATGCTTGGAATGGGGAACTTATAAAAGATAAAAGGGATGAAAAAAGAAAAAAAGATGTTGATGAAGATAGGAAAGACAAATTGACATTAAATGATGTAGAAGAAATATTGCAAAAATATTTTGAGACAGAAAGCTATGATATTGAAAGTAAAAATAGTGATTATAATTATAAAAAATATGTTGATATTGTGAGAAAAGAGGATGAAATTGATGGGAAATAATAGAGTAGTTTTGAAGGCAAGTGCTGGGACGGGGAAAACTTATAGATTATCATTAGAATATATAGCAAATTTGATAAATGGAGTAGATTTTAACGAAATAGTAGTAATGACATTTACGAAAAAGGCAACAGCTGAAATAAAAGAAAGAATATTTGATTTTACTTATCAAGTGGCATTTCAAAAAGGAATGTGGGAAGACTTAGAAAAAAATATCAGAAATTTATATGGAATAAAAATTATTGATAAAAGCAAATTACAGCAAATATATTTTAAAATGTTGAAAAATAAGGAAGACATTAGAATTTATACGATTGATGGATTTACAAATAAAATTTTTAAAACTGCAATTGCTCCTACTTTAGGTATATTTAGCTTTGAAACAATTGATAACGAAAAAGATGAATTTTATGGAGAAGTATTCACCAAAATTTTAGGAAGTAAAGATTTATTTGAACAATTTAAATATATAATAGAAGAAAAAGGGGACAAAAAAAACATATCGACTTATGTTGAATTTATAAAAAATTTAATGTATTTACAAAAAGAGTATTTGCTATCAGAAAATTTTGAAAGAAAAGAAAAAAATATAAAGCCATCAATATCTTTTGTGGAGCATTTAGATAGAGCGTTTCAGTATTTGGAGAAAGCAGCCAATAAAAAAAATGCCGAAAAAGTAAAAAAAGGGAAAATAGAAAAAATGGAATATTTTATGAAAAATTTTATTCATGAAATTTATTCTAATTTTAAAGAAATAGATAATCAAAGCGAGATTCAAAATATTGAAAAAGTAAGAGAAAAAGCTAAAATAGTTACAGAAAAATGGGCAACTTTGTTTGATATGGTAAAAGATGGTGAAATTTTAATATTTACAAATGGAACGACATTAAAAAATAGTAAAACTTGTCCGATAGCAGATGAATTAGAGGAAATACGAGAAAATTATGAAATTTTCATGAAAGGACTATCAAAATATTTAACTGAAACAAAAATAGTTGAAGGGCATGAAAAGTTAAAAGAAATAGCTAATAATATTTTTGCATTAGTTGAAAAGATGAAAATTCAAAATAAAAGATTTACACACGATGATATTTCAACTTATACTTACAAATTTATTTTTAATGAAAAATTAAATTTTGTAAAAGATAATAAACCGACAGATGAATTTATGGAATTAATTGGTGGTAAAATTGAAACGATTATGATTGATGAGTTTCAAGATACGAGTATTCTACAATTTAAAATATTGAAATTATTAATGGAAAATGCGAAAAATATAATTTGTGTTGGAGATGAAAAACAAAGCATTTATAGCTGGCGTGGTGGAGAAAAAGCTTTATTTGAAAGGCTTGAGACAATTATAGATGGAAAAGTTGAAACATTAGGAAAATCATTTAGAAGTTATAAACAAATAATAGAGACTGTAAATAAAATATATGAAAATTATAGAAATGATTGGCAATATGATGTTGTATCGTATAGAGAAGATGCTGATTATCAAAGAGGATATTTTGAGTATAATTTAAATTCAATAGATAAAAATAAAGATGAAGAAGCAAAAATTATAAATTCTTATGAAAATATAATTGAAACATTAAAATCTGGTAAAGTAAAAAATTATGGGAAAAGTTGTATAATTTGTAGAACAAATGGGCATTTAAATGAAATAGTTAAGAGACTTAATGAAGAAAATATTCCGTACACCTTAACGAGTAGTGAAGGAATATTGGAACATAATGCAATTAAGCCAATTTACAAATTAATTAAATTTTTCTTATATGAAAACTTCCAATATTTACTTGAATTTATGAGAAGTGACTTAATTGGTGGACTTAACGATCATGTAAAATATATTTTAGAAAATAAAGAAATGATATTAAAATATGTAAATAGCCCAGAAAATGAGAATTTTCAAGAGTTTGTGGATAAAAATATAGAAAATTTAGAATTACAAAAATATAAAGAAATAGATATTTTAGAAAGAAATAATAGAAGTTTTAGTAAAATTTTAATGGACTTAAAAGAGTTAAAAGAATTGTCGTTAAACTTAAATGGTAAAGATAGAAAAAAGAATTTTTCAAAAGAAATTATTAATAAATTTGAAGTATTAAATTATTATAATACAAATAGTGATTTGAAAAATATATTTAATTTCTTTAATATTATGAAAAGTTATAATAACTTGTATGAGTTTATAGCTGAAATAGAGGAAGATAAAGAAAAAATAACACAAGTGAGTAGTCAAGATATAGATGCGATAAACTTAATGACAGTTCATAAATCAAAAGGGCTTGAATTTGATACAGTATTTTATTATAGAAGAGATAAATCTAAAAATTCGGATGATAGAAAAGTGATTTCACATATAGAATTTGATGATAAATTTGAAAATGTAACAGATTTTTTAGTTATGTTGCCAGAATATAAAAAAATATTGTTGGAAGGAAATAAATATTACGAATTTGAGCAAGAACTAAACCAAAAAGAGAAAATTGAAGAAATTAATAATGATTATGTTGCATTGACGAGAGCTAAGAAAAATTTAATTTTAAATTTTGATACACGTAATAATAAATATAGAAACGAATTATCAAATAAATTAATAGAAAAATATGGGATAGAAGATAATTATTTTGAAGGAGAAATAGTTGAAGACGAAAAACAAAATATTGTAAATAATAATATTGAATTGACAGAAATTATGACTTATTTTGAAGATAACAAAGAAGATAGTACAAAATATTCAACATTTAAAATAGATTTAGATGGAGAGTTTAGAAGAAAACAAGGACTTGCGATGCACTACTACTTTGAACATATTTTAAATGACATTGAAAATGATAAAAAAATAGCAAAATCAGCATACTTAAATAGATATGGAAATATGTTAGGTAAAAAGAATTTAATTAAACTTCTTGAAAGGATGGAAAAATTTATAGATTGTAATAAAGAAATTTATAATCCAAAACATACAATTTATACTGAGTTTGAAATTTTTGATAAGGAAGGTAATAAAAAGATTATAGATAGAATGAATATTGATGAACAAAATAAAAAAATATGGATTTATGATTATAAAACAGGACATGAACCACAAGAAAAAGAATATTACCACGAACAGTTAGAGAATTACAAAAAATTATTGACTGAAAAAACTAATGGTGAATATGATATTGAATGGGAAATATTGGAGGTGTAGGGTAGAAAGTGCATGTAAAAATCTAGTTGAGTTGAGTTAGAATAAAAAATATATAAAATTTAAAAAAGCAATGTAAAAGTTAAAAAAAAGCTTGACAAACTTTTTTGTTTGTTATATAATAGCATTTGTCAGTAAAAAAAGTGCCTTGGTGGCGAAATTGGTAGACGCACAGGACTTAAAATCCTGTGGTAATTA
>CALHVR010000032.1 GCA_938037005.1 uncultured Leptotrichiaceae bacterium
TATGACAGAAAGAGAAAAAGATATTGTAAATTTAATTAAAAGTAATCCTCTTATAACACAAGAAGAATTAGCGGCTGAATTAAATTGTGCAAGAACATCAATAGCAGTACATATAAGTAATTTGATGAAAAAAGGAGTAATCATCGGTAAAAAATATATTATTAATGAAGAACCTTATGTTTTAACTATTGGTGGAACTAATATTGACATTCAAGGTACATCATATAATAAATTAATCCGTCAAGATTCTAATCCGGGGTCAATAAATATTTCTTATGGAGGAGTTGGAAAAAATATAGCTGAAAATATTAGAAAATTAGGACTTTCATCTACATTTATTACAGCTTTTGGAGATGATATTTACGGAAAAGATATTCAATCATATTTGAAAAAAATAAGTATTGATATTATTGATTCACTTGTTATTCCCGATACAAAAAGTGCGATGTATATTTCTATTTTAGATGAAAATCATGAAATGGACTTAGCCGTTTCTTCAATGGATATTTGTAAACACATTACACCTGATTACTTAGATTCAATAAGAAAAAAATTGACTGCTGCTGAATTATTAGTAGTTGATACAAATCTAGAAACAGAAACTCTTGAATTTATTACTCATTTAAGAAAAAAACCAAAAATAATTTTAGATACTGTTTCTACTAAAAAAGCATTAAAAGTTAAAAACTTTATTGGAAGATTTAATATTATCAAACCTAATTTAATTGAAGCTGAAACTTTAAGTGGTATAACTATTAACAATGACGATGATTTGAAAAAAGTTGGAAGTTATTTCATTAATAAGGGCGTTGAAAAAGTGTACATTTCATTAGGGGCAAGAGGTGTCTTTTATATGAATGAAGAAAAAAATGGAATTATTGCACCACCTAAAATTAATGTAATTAGTACAAACGGTGCAGGTGATGCTTTTGTTGCAGGTATTGCTTACGGGGAGTTCAACAAATTTGATATTGAAAAATCTACAAGATATGGAGTCGCTGCTTCAGCACTTACTGCTTTAGATATTAACACAATTACAGATAAAATGAATATAAAAAATATAGAATCAATAATGGAAGAAATGGAGTGATCAATATGTTAAAAAATTATTTAGAGGTAAGTGAAGAAGTAAAACATGCCTTAGAAAATAATATTCCTGTTGTTGCTTTAGAATCTACAATTATTTCTCACGGTATGCCTTATCCTCAAAATGTTGAAACGGCATTAAAAGTAGAAAGTATTGTTAGAGAAAACGGATGTATTCCTGCAACTACTGCAATTATTAACGGTAAATTAAAAGCTGGATTGACTAAAGATGAAATTGAATTATTAGGAAAAGAAGGATTAAAAGTTTCAAAAGTTAGTAGAAGAGATATTCCTTACATTGTGGCTAATAAATTAAATGGTGCTTCAACTGTTGCAACTACAATGATTATCGCTTCATTAGCTGGAATCAAAATATTTGCAACTGGAGGAATTGGAGGTGTTCATAGAGGGGCTGAAACTACGATGGATATTTCTGCAGATTTACAAGAATTAGCAAATACAAATGTTGCAGTTGTTTGTGCTGGTGCAAAATCAATTTTAGATTTAGGTTTAACACTTGAATATTTAGAAACTAACGGAGTTCCTGTTTTAGGAAATCAAACAAAAGAATTACCAGCTTTCTATACTAGAAAAAGTGGTTTTGAATTAGATTATGCTATAAATTCTCCTGCAGAGTTTGCAAATGTTCTAAAATCAAAATGGGATTTAGGTTTAAATGGAGGAGTTGTTATAGCAAATCCTATTCCTGAAGAATATTCTATGGATTACGATGTTATTTCTAAAGCTATAAATGAAGCTGTTGAAGAAGCTGAAAAATTAGGAATTCACGGAAAACAAACTACACCATTCTTATTAGATAAAATTCAAAAAATTACAGCTGGAAAAAGTTTAGAAGCTAATATCCAATTAGTGTTTAATAATGTTAGACTAGCTACTCAAATTGCCACTGAATTATCAAAATTAAATAAATAAATTTTAAAAGGTACTATTAAAATTCAATAGTACCTTTTTTATAATCTTTATATTAAGTGTTATCTAAAAAGTGACATTATTTTATAACTTTATCTATTATTCCTCCACCTAAACATTCTTCTCCATTATAAGCTACAACAATTTGCCCTAAAGTAACTGCTTTTTGTGATTCGTCAAATATAATTTCATATTCATTTTCATTTATTTTATTTATTGTCGCTTTACTGTCATTTTGTCTATATCTAAATTTTACAGTACATTTTAAAGGAAATGAAATTTCAGTTGGATTTATAAAATTGAAATTTGTTGCAATTAAACCTTTTGAATAAAGTACAGAATTATCACCTTGAGTTACAATCAATTCATTTTTCTCTAAATCTTTATCAACGACAAACCAAGGTTGTCCATTTCCATCTTTTGGACTTCCAAGTCCAATTCCCTTTCTTTGCCCTATTGTATAATACATTAAGCCGTGATGTTTTCCCACAATATTTCCTTTAGTATCAACTATATTTCCGGCTGTTGCAGGCAAATATTTACTTAAAAATTCATTGAAATTTCTTTCACCTATAAAGCAAATTCCTGTGCTATCTTTTTTCTTTGCCGTTGCCAAATTATATTTTTCAGCAATTTCCCTTATCTCAGGTTTTGTATATTCTCCTATTGGAAATAACACTTTTTCTAATTGCTCTTGACTTAGTTGACATAAAAAATAAGTTTGATCCTTATTATCATCAATTCCTCTTAACATTGTAGACTTAATAGTTCCATCGTTTTGTATTTCATGAATTATTCTTGCATAATGACCTGTCGCTACATAATCTGCCCCTATTTTCATTGCATAATCTAAAAATGCTCTAAATTTAATTTCTTTATTACACATTACATCAGGATTTGGAGTTCTCCCTTTTTTATATTCATCTAAAAAATATGTAAATACTTTATCCCAATACTCTTTGACAAAATTTACAGTATAATATGGAATATCTAATTGTTCTGCTACTGAAATTACATCTTTGTAATCTTCATCTGCTGGACAAACTCCGTTTTCATCTGTTTCATCCCAATTTTTCATAAACACTCCAATCACTTCATACCCTTGTTCTTTTAAAAGTATTGCTGCAACTGAACTATCTACTCCACCAGACATTCCTAAGACTACTTTTTTCTTTCTATTTTCTATCATTTCATTTAATTTACACAACAAAAAAGTTATGTATTCCTTTCTTTTTTATTTTATTATTGACAATCTTTTTTTTTAATTATAAAATATTTATATAACTTTTGCGAGGTATAATTTAATGGATAAAGTAAATGCTAAAAAAAATAATGTTATTATTGAGAGTGCAAAACTCTTTTATTATAAAGGATATAAAAATACTGGATTAACTGATATACTTACAGTTTGTAACATTCCTAAAGGCTCTTTTTACTATTATTTTAAAAAAGGAAAAGAAGAACTTTTAACTCATGTAATTGAATATCATACTGAAAATCTTATACATTTTTTCAATAATACCGTTGACGATTTATCAATTTATAAATTAAAAACTTTTTTCTTTCAATATTTAACGAATGTTGAAAACAACCTATTTCACGGTGGAAGTCCTTTAGGAAATCTTGCTAATGAATTAGGTGATATTAATGAAAATATTAGAAAAGAAATTTCTAATTCATACCGAAAAATTGAACCACGATTTTCATATTTCCTTACGACATTGCAAAACGCTTACCCTGAAAAATATAAACACATTAAACCAGAAATTTATGCACGAATTTTAATTTCACTACTTGAAGGAACAATGTTAAAATTAAAATTAGAAAAAAATAATACTGCTCTAAAAGATTTTTTACACTTTTTTGATATTATGTTTAACAAATAGCACATTAGTTATAATTGTGCTATTTTTATTTATAATTTATTTTTTCTATTTTTACTATTTCTCCATTTTCTTTCATAATTATTTTATAAAAATATAATTTCCCATATAAAATAATTTTCCAATTTTCATATCCATTTTTATAAAGTCCTATATTTTTTATATCAATTATTTCATTATAATTTTTTTCTATAATATCTTTACTTTTACTTATAACTTCTTTTCTCGATATAATTTCATTTTCTGAAAGTTTCATTTTTTGAATAGATGTACAACTATTTAACATCATAATTACAAACAAAGACACTATTAATAGTTTACTTTTTTGTTTCATCTTTACTCCTCTTAATTATTTAACTCCTTTAAATACATCAATACTTTATCTATTATTTTTTCAGCCGATATATTTTCTGTCCTAAATCCTGCCGCTTTAACATGTCCTCCTCCACCAAAAATTGTAGCCATTTTATTTACATCATATTTATCATTAGCTCTAAAACTTCCTTTAATTCCACCTTTTTCATCATCACGAATAAATAGTGAAAGCTCCGTATCTTCAATTTTCAATAACATTTCTGCGATCCCATTTGTATCATCTTTATCAATCCCATATTGTTCAATTTTTTCTTTTGATAAATAATAATATCTAAACTTAAATTCATTATTTGTTATTTTATTTTTATATACTTCTCCAACTATATCAACTTTTTTTTCACTTATTTCAAAAATTATGTTTGCAATTTTATGATTATTCGTTCCCGCTTTCATTATTTCGCTACAAACAAAAAATGTATTTGCTGTTACATTATCATGTCTAAAATTCCCAGTGTCGTTTATTATTCCTAAATACATAAAATCAGCTATTTTTTTACTCAATTTTATACCAAACAAATCTAAAAATTGATATACTAATTCTGATGTAGAACAAATATCTTCCACATAATTATAATCAGCATGTTCCGTATTACTAACATGATGATCAATATTTATACTTTCTTTTGCTCTATTTTTAAAAATTATACTTTGTCCATATCTTTCTGCATTAGCACAATCTAAACTTATGAATAAATCATATTCCTTATCACTTGTTATATTTTCTATTCTTTTTATCAAACTATTTTCCTCAACAAAATGCCTCATATATCTAGGCAATTTATCATCAATTACAATATCACATTTTATATAATTTTTTTCATTTTCAATATATTTTTCATTATATTGCTCTATCATATAGTAAAAAGCTAATATAGATCCTAAAGCATCTCCATCTGGATTTATATGTGCTGTAATTAAAATATTTTTTGAAATTTTAATTTTTTCAACAATTTCTTTAGGCGTTGTATTTCCTTTATATTTTTTTTCAATCATTACTTACCTACCGTTCTAACAAAATATTTTGACCCCCCACGTTTTACTTGCTTTTCAATTTCTGCAAATTTTTCTGCATCTGCTGTAATGACAGACACAACTTGATAAGATACTTTCCCATTTTCTTTTACAATATTCACTCTAAAATTTTTACCCAATCTTTTTGCTTCTTCTTTTGCTGCTTTTTCTGTTTGTAATGTTGCTGCATGAATATATTTTTTTACTGTTTTAACTTGATTTTTATTTCCTGTCTTAGTCAATTTATCTTTTTCATTTTGCTGTTTCTTTACATTTCCAGCTAATTCATTTTCATTTTGAGTTATTTTATTTTGATTTTCCTCATTTTGTATATTTCCATCTTCATTATTTTCATTTTCATTAATTTGCTCTTCATTCTGTTTTTGTTGATTTTCATCTACTTGAACTACATTTTCTTCATTTTGTTGATTTATAATATTTTTTATTTTTTCATCATTTATAAAATCACTTTTTCGTATTGATATAGTTTTCATTATTTCTTTTGTATTTTCTTCTCTTTCCACATATAATTTTTTAAATTGATTAATCATAAAAATTATATAAATTACAACAATAATTGCTCGGATTATTTTATACCCATCTAAACGATATGCCATTTTTCCTCTTTCCAAATGTTAATTATTATAATATATTTTGTATAATTTCAACTGAATTTTTCGCTGCTTTTTTTACAAATTCATGATACTCTATTCCTGACGCATCAGACACTGAATCTGAAATTGATCTTACAATTAAGAACGGTACACCTAATCTATAACAAACTTGTGCCACTGATCCACTTTCCATGTCAACACATAAAGCCTGAAACTCATTTCCTAAAGATATTTTTTTATCTTTTCCCGATACAAATTGATCTCCCGTTATAATTTTACCGTAAGATAAATTTATTTTTGTGTTAATATTTTTTGCTTTATTTATTAATTCTTCGTCACTTTTAAATCCTAATGTCGCCATCTTTGGTATTTGACCTTTTGGATAACCAAATTCTGTCGCATCGACATCATATTGTATTATTTCCGTTCCAATTACAACATCTCCAACATTTACACTTTCATGTAACGACCCTGCAACTCCTGAAAATATTACTCTTGACACGGCAAATTTATCAATTAATAATGTCGCCGTAATCGCTGCATTTACTTTTCCAATTCCAGATTGAACAAATACCACTTTTTGTTCATTAATTTCTCCTTCATAAAAGTGTATTCCATAAATTGTTTTTTCTGATATATTTTTCATTTCATTTCTTATAGCTTCAGCTTCTTCCAAAACTGCTCCAATTATTCCTATCATTATTACTCCAATCATTTTTTATATAGTGATATAAAAAAACTATATCAAATTGCAATTTTTATTACTTTCTGATATAGATATTTTTATTTTTAGATATTACTCCGTTGTTTTAAAAAATTTACCCATATTTCTAAATTTATTGTATCTTTTTTCTAATAATTCTTCAATTGTCAATTTATCTATTTTTTTAAATTCTTTTACAACTGTATTTTTTAAATTTTTAGCCATTTTCTGTAAATCTCTATGAGCTCCTCCTACCGGTTCTTCTATTATTTCATCAATTACTCCAAAATTTCTAAGACTTATCGCATCCATTTTCAAACTTTTTGCTGCTTCTGCTGCCTTTGTTGAATCATTAAATAAAATTGAAGCACATCCTTCTGGTGAAATTACAGAATATACACTATTTTCCAACATAAGAACAGAATCTGCCACTCCTATCCCTAAAGCTCCTCCTGATCCACCTTCTCCTATTACAACTGATACTATCGGCACTTTAAGTCCAAACATTTCAGATAAATTTTTAGCAATAGCTTCTCCTTGACCTTTTTCCTCAGCTTCAATACCCGGATATGCACCTGCTGTATCAATTAATGTTAGTATTGGTAGTTTAAATCTTTCTGCCATTCTCATAAGTCGTAAAGCTTTTCTATATCCTTCCGGACTTGCCATTCCAAAATTTCTAAAAATATTAGACTCCATATCTCTACCTTTTTGATGTCCAATTATCATAATTTTGTATCCATCAACTGTCGCAAGCCCTCCTACAATCGCATGATCGTCTTTTGATAATCTATCTCCATGCAATTCCACAAAATCTGTACACAATTCATTTATATAATCTAAAGTGTACGGTCTTTGTGGATTTCTTGAAATTTGTATTCTTTCCCATGAATCTAATTCCGTTTCAGAAAATTCTAAATATTTTTCCTCTAATTTTTTTGTTAATTCTTTAATTTGTTTTGAAAAATCAATACTTTGTTCCTCTGAAAAACGCTTCAATTCCTCTATTTTCGTTTCCAGTTCTTTAATTTCATCTTTTATACTCATATTTCCCTCCAAACTATACTAATTTCTCAATTATATTATAGATTGTTGTTTTTAAATCTTTTCTTTCTGCTATAACATCAACCATTCCATGTTCCAATAAAAATTCTGCTCTTTGAAACCCTTTTGGTAATTTTTGATTTACTGTTTGTTCTATAACTCTAGGTCCTGCAAATGCAATCAATGTATTTGGCTCTGTTACAATTACATCTCCTAACATTGCAAATGAAGCTGTTACTCCTCCAGTCGTTGGATCTACAGGTACAGATATAAACGGTATTCCCGCTTCATTTAATTTTTTTACAGCTCCTGAAGTTTTTGCCATTTGCATCAATGATAAAATTCCTTCTTGCATTCTTGCTCCACCTGAACTTGAAACTACAATTACCGGTATTTTTTTCTCAAGTCCTCTTTCCAAAGCTCTCGTTATTTTTTCACCAACAACAGAACCCATACTTCCACCCATAAAATTAAATTCCATTGCAGCAATACTTACTTCTATTCCGTTTATTTTACCAATTCCACTTAAAACTCCATCAAGCATTCGGCTTTTCTCTCTCGCTATTTCAAGTTTATTTTTATAATTTGGAAATTCTAAATAATCTTGTGAATTTAATAGCATATCTTCTTCTATAAATGTTCCGTCATCAATTAACAATTCTATTCTTTCAAATGCTGTTAATCTAAAATACGAACCACATTTAGTACATATATTTAAGTTTTTTTTCAAATCTTCATTATAAATTATTTCATTACATTTCGGACATTTTTTCCATTTATTATCATCTACTACATCCATAGTTAAACTTGATTTTGATGTCAATGTAACATATTTATTTTTACTTTTTTTTCTAGAAAATAATCCCATTTTTTCACCTCATTTAATTTTTAATTAACATGAATTTATTACTTTATTACAAACCATATTATAACATATTTTTTTTAAAATAACTAATTACAAACATTATTTACTCACACAAAATATTTATTTTTTAATTCAAAAACATATTCATCAAATGCAATATAATAACAACACAAATAAAATATTTTTACCATATCTCTTTTACCATACTTTTTATCTCCTATTATTGGAAATCCTTTATTAGATAATTGAGTTCTTATTTGATGTTTTCTTCCTGTAATAAGATTGACCTCAAGATATGATTTTTCTTTTATATTTTCTAAATTTTTTATCTCCATATTTTCAATTTTTGTAAATTGACTTACACTTAATTTTGCATTTTTTCTTTCATTATTATAAACTTTTACTCTATCTTCTGTTGTTTCTAAATAATTTTTTATTTCAAAATTTTTTTCATTTATTTTTCCATGCACTACAGTTATATATTTTTTTATTACTTCATTATTTCTAATTTTCTTTGAAATATACCTTAAAAATTTCATTGTTTTACAACCAATCACCAGTCCTGATGTTTCTAAATCAAGTCTATTTGCAAAATTTATATCATCATTTTGAAACATATCTTTATAAATTTCAGATAACCCAAAATCATGCCCTGTACCTTTATGCATTGGTATATCATTCGGCTTATTTACAATAAAAAATTCATCATTTTCAAAAATTATAATATCTTTATATTTTTTTTTATTATAATTTAAGTTTGTTTTTTCTTTATTTTTTCCAAATTTTTGAACATTTAGATATTTTATTTGTATATTATCATTCAATAAAAGTCTATAATTTTCTTTTATTTTTTTACCATTTACTCGTACATCTCCTTTTTTTAACGCTTGAAATATACGTGACATTGTTTCATTTTTACACACTTTTTTCAAATATCTATCTATTCTCATATTTTCAGTTTCACTATTTACAATATCTTCAAAAAAAATCATATTTCTCCTATTTTATTCTTCTACATTTATTTTTATACTTTCTACAAGTCCTATCATTATAAATGCGGCAAGAAATGAACTTCCACCATAACTCATAAATAACAACGGCTTCCCTGTTACAGGAACTAATCCTATTGTCATTCCTATATTTACAATAACATGCATAAAAAATATTCCACTTATTCCATATAATATGAGTTTTCCAAATTGATCGTGAATAAAACTACTTACTTGCATTATTTCAAATATTAGTAAAAAATATAACAAAATTACACCCGTTGATCCAACAAATCCCCACTCTTCAGAAATTACCGAAAATATGAAATCAGTTTGTGCTTCCGGTAAAAACTCTAACCTGCTTTGGCTTCCTTGAAATACTCCTGCCCCTGAAAATCCTCCTGCTCCTACCGAAATTTTTGATTGGGTTACATGCCAACCACTTCCCTGCACATCAGCTTCAGGATTTAAAAATGTCGTTACTCTAGTTCTTTGATAATCACTTAATACAAATTTATATACAGGATACAATGATACAACAACTAAAAATCCAATAAGCCATATAGGTTTCATATTTGCTCCATACAAAAATATCATTGTTAAATAAGCAACTACTGTTATAAGTGTGGTACCTAAATCTGGCTGAAATAATATTAAAGCTAGTAACGGTGTTACTGGAATTACTGCCATTACAATATCTTTTAAGTTATTTATTCCTTTTTGATATTTTTCTACAATCCAAAATGCTATTATTACAATTATTGCTATTTTCACAAATTCTGACGGCTGTAATTGAAATGGTCCTATTTTTAGCCACCTTTGTGCTCCCAATGTTTTTTTCCCTACAAAACGAACTAATAAAAGCATTAATGCACTTCCACCATATAAATACCAAATATATTTTTTTAAAATTTTATAATCTATAAATGATAAAGTTATAACAAGTACACTCCCAATTCCTATCCATAATAAATTTTGAAATACAAATTTTTGTGATCTTGTTGCACTATAAACAAATATTGTACTAATCGTTACAAGTGCATACACATATAAAAGTAATATTTTATTTGCTCTAAGCCAATTTATTTTTATTGTTTCTAATACTTTTCTATCTTGAAACATTTTTATCCCTTCACATTACCTAATATTGTTATATTTTTTTCTAAAAATTCTGTTTTTAAAAATCTATTTATATTTCCTAAACTAATATTTTTTATTTGTTTTTTTAATTCCTCAATATTAATTATTTCTCTTTTTCTTGTAAAATAATTCCCAATTATGCTCATTCTTGATCTAGGATTTTCCATTGAAAAAGATATTTTACTTAAATATTTATTTTTAGCTTTTTGCAATTCAAATTCAGTTATTCCATTCTCACGTAATTTCTCAAATTCTTTTAAAGTAATATTTATTGCATTCTCATAGTTTTCTAAATTCGTTCCTATGTAAGTTGATACAACTCCACCTTTTTCATAATATTGATTATAAGTATAGACAGAATATGCTAGTCCATTTTTTTCTCTAATTTCTTGAAATAATCTTGAACTCATTGAACCACCAACTATATTTGCTACAATATCATTATAAATTCTATTTTCTGCATTATAAGGTTTTCCTTTATGTGATATACAAATATTAACTTGATTTATATCTTTTGTATAAATTTCTTTTCCAGACTTAAATTCAAATTCTATTTTTTCTCTTCTATCAACTTTATTTTCTTTTAATTTCCCAAAATATTCATCAACTTTTTTTATAATTTTATCTTTTTCAAAATTTCCAGACAATACAATAATTAAATTATCTTTCGTATATCTTTCAATATAATATTTTTTAATCATTTCACTTGAAAAACTTTTTACACTTTTTTCTGTTCCAATAATCGGTTTACTATATTGTCCTTCAATACAATTTGAATAATTTAACTCAAATACTAAATCATCCGGCGTATCTTTATACATTTGTATTTCTTCAATTATTACATCTTTTTCTTTTTCAAGTTCCGTGTTGTCTATCTTTGAATTTGTAACAATATCAAATAAAATATCTACAGACTCTTCCAAAAATTCTGTCAATCCATTTATATAAAATACTGTTTCTTCCTTTGTTGTATGAGCATTAATACTCGCACCCAAATAATCAATTTCTTCTGATATTTGCTTATAATTTCTTTTTTTTGTACCTTTAAAAATCATATGTTCCAATACATGCGATATTCCTTCTTCTTCATCACTTTCATCTTTTGAGCCTGTTTTTACAAATACTCCTACTGAACAAGTTGAAATATTTTCTAATTTATCTAAAATCAAAGTTATTCCTGATTCTGTTTTTATTTTTTCTATCATTCTATCTCCTATCATCAATTAGATTAATGTTCATTTTCTTTTTCACTTTCCTTTTCTATCTTATTTTCTTTATAGTCTTTTAAAATTTTTTCAAGCCATTCAATAGATGTTAAGTCCAAATGGTTGGTAGGCTCGTCAAGTATTAATAAATCTGGTTCTTCTAGAAGTATTTTAGCAAGTGCAACTCTTG
>CALHVR010000033.1 GCA_938037005.1 uncultured Leptotrichiaceae bacterium
ATGTAAGAACTATTCCTAACAATACTGTATGTGTTATCGCATCCGATACCATTGCCATATTTTTTAAAACTAAAAATGATCCTAATATTGCACACGAACTTGATACTAATATTGCTGTTAATATTATTTCAAACGCTACATTCATTACCCTCTCACCTCTTCTCTATATTTTTTCATAATTTCTTTTTTTCTTCTATTATTATTTATTATTTTAAAAATAATTCCTCTCTTATTTGAAAATAATATACTAAAAATTGCAAAAATACTCACAATTAAAACAACTACTGGTCCTGTTGGAATACTTACTTCACTTATACTAATTAATGTCCCTAAAAATCCAGAAATTCCTCCAAATATTCCTGCTAAAATTACCATTATTGACAATCTATCTGTCCATTGTCTTGCAGCTACAGCCGAAGAAATTATCATGGCACTTATTAATACAATTCCTACAGCTTGAATACCTACTATAACTGTCGCAACAATCAAGATAGAAATTAAAATATCAATTTTTTTACTTGGAAATCCTAAAGTTTTAGCAAAATCACTATCAAATGATACTAATTTAAACTCTTTCCACATTAATAATATTATAAGTAAAATTACACTTCCTACTATTAAAATTATATCAATATCACGCTCAACAAATGTAGACGCTTGACCAAATATAAATTTATTAAGTCCAGATTTATTAGCTCCAGGCAATTTGTTTAAATAAGATAAAATTACAAGCCCTAGTCCAAAAAATACCGATAAAATAAACGCTAAAATACTATCCAGTTTTATTCTAGTATATTTTTTTACAACTTGGATTATTCCTATACAAATTATTCCTGTAATTAATGCACCTGTTAACAATACTTCTATTCTTTTTGAATTTGTTAATAAAAAAGCTATACATATTCCCGCAAGTGAAGCATGTGATACTGCATCTCCAAGTAGACTTTCTTTTCTCAATACAGCAAAACATCCTAACATTCCTGAAATAGATCCTAATAACATACATCCTAGTGTTACTATTCTAAAAGTATGATCGGTAAGTAAACTATGTAAAATCCCCATTTACTCCACCTCTTTACTTTCTTTCAAATTATAAGTTTTAGAAATATTTTCTTGAGTAAATACTTCCTCTACACTTCCGTAATCCACAACTCCTTTATTTATAAATAATACGTGATCAAAATATTCTGGAACTGTTTGCAAATCGTGATGAACTGTTATTACTGTTTTACCTTCATTTCTCAACTTTTTCAATATATTTACAATTGATTTTTCAGTTTTTGTGTCAACTCCTTGAAACGGCTCATCCATAAAATAAATTTCAGCTTCTTGAACTAATGCTCTAGCTAAAAATACTCTTTGTTGTTGTCCTCCTGATAGTTGACTTATTTGTCTATCTTTAAATTCTAACATTTGTACTTTTTCTAACGCATCAATCGTTTTTACTTTATCTTCTTTTCTTACTTTTTTTAACCATCCAATTTGTCCGTATCTTCCCATTTCAACTACATCAAAAACTGTAGTTGGAAAGTCCCAATCAACACTCCCCCTTTGTGGTACATACGCAATTTTATTTCTTACATTTTCATATTTTTTGCCCCAAAAAGTTATTTTTCCACTTAATCTTTTAATTAATCCTAAGATTGCTTTTATTAAAGTCGACTTTCCAGCACCATTTGGTCCAACTACTGCAAGTAGTACTCCTTGTTTTATATCTAAATTTACATCCCAAAGCACAGGATCTTCCTCATATGAAACTATTAATTCTCTTACTTTTATTATTTCTGCATTTTTTTCTTGTTTATCCATTCTTTCTCCCAAAATATAAATTTATTCTTAAAGCATACTTTTTTCGTAAACTTCAATAATATCATTTTTTTCATACATTATGCGAACCTTTTTATACTTATTTTAAAGCATTTGCGATTGTATCAGCATTAGCTTTAACTGTTTTAATATAAGTTTCTGTTCCGTGTTCTTTATCACCAAGTGAATCAGAGTATAATTCTCCACCAATTTTTACTTCTTTTCCTCTTGATTTTACTGCTTCTTGTAATGCTTCTATACTTTTTTTAGGTACTGAAGATTCTACGAATATAGCTTTTATATTTCTTTCAACAATAAAGTTTGCTAAATCTGAAATATTTTTTGTTCCAGTTTCAGAATCAGTTGATACACCTTGTATCGCTTTAACTTCTAATCCAAATTGTTCTCCAAAATATCCAAAAGCGTCATGAGCAGTTACTAATACTCTACTTTTTTCTGGAATTTCTTTAAATTTACCCATTATATACGCTGTTAATTCATCTAATTCTTTTTCATATTTAGCTAAATTTTCTTTATAAAAATCAGCATTTGCACTATCAATTTGAGATAATTTTTCTGTTACTGCTTGTGCTTCTATTCTCCATAAATTTGTATCAAACCAAACATGTGGATCTGGTGTATCTCCTTCTACCATATGTATTTTTTCTTTTGGTAATTTATCCCCAACATTTAACATATCTTTTTCTTTACTTAATTTATCAAAAACTTCTCCCATTTTACCTTCTAAATGTAATCCTCCATACACAATAAGATCTGCTTTTGATAATTTATCTAAATCTCCTGCACTTGCATTGTAAAGATGTGGATCTACTCCTTCTCCCATTAATCCTTCTACTTCTACTTTATCCCCACCAATGTGTTCAATTAAGTCTTTTAACATTGTTGTTGTCGTCGTAACTTTAATTTTTTTCCCTGCTTCAGCTTTACTCTCTGCTGGTTTAGTTCCACATGCTACCATGAAACATAATACTGCTAAAATTCCTAAAATTTTTTTCATTTTTCTTCCTCCTAAAATTTTTGTTAAAATTTAGTTTTCTAAATTCTATATGCTTCATTATCGCATATTTTTTTTATTTTGTCAATATGTCCTAACTTATTTTTTAGGCAAGCCTAACTTTTTAAGTAAAAAATAAATTAATAAAATATTTTATTAATTTACTCCTTATAAATTTCTATCATTTTAGCTGCCTCATATGCTACTATTTTTTGCTCTTTATTTTTTAATTTCAAATAAATTGGTCCATTAAAAGGATCTATTTTTTCAATTTCATATTCTTCATTTATTTGTAAATTTAATTCTTTTACATAATCGTATAATTCTATATTGTCCTCTACTTTTAGTATTGTAATTTTATCGCCCACTTCTACTTCTGAAAGTTGCATTATTTTATCTGGATTCAAATTATCATAATCATAAATTATCGGTCCCCCGTGTGGACAAGTTTGAGGATAAAATAAAAATTTTTCTAATTTTCTAAGTAACTTCTCACTCGTTACATGCTCCAAAATTTCAGCTTCATCATGTATTTCTTCTAACGAATACCCTAATTTGTCTGCTAAAAATACTTCCCAAACACGATGCCTTCTAATTACACCTTTAGCTTTAATTTCTCCCCTCTCTGTCAATGTAACTTCTTTTTTATTAATTATAAGATAACCTTCTTTCTCTAATTTTCTTATCATTTCACTGACTGAAGCTGGTGAAATATTCAAACATTCTGCTAAATTTTTATTTGAATATTCTCTTTTCCCTTTTAATATAAGTATCCCTTTTAAATAATCTTCAATACTTTGACTCATTTTTCCTCCTTTTTAAAATAAAAACAATAGAAAAATACTATTGCTTTTATTTTATATATTTTCTATATCAAATATTTCAGCACCTTTTAAATTTACTTTTTTCTTATCTATCGTCCATCTATCTGGTAATGTTTCTAAAAATTCTTTCATTTTTATCAAAAACTCTTCATCATCATAATTTAATGCCATCAATGTTGGGCCTGCTCCACTTATATACTCTCCTAGTGCACCATATTTTTTAGTTGCTTCAAAAATTTCTTTTGAATTATTTATTAATGCGTATCTATAAGGTTGATGTAATTTATCTCCCAATAAAAATCTTAAATTGTCATATTTCCCATTATTCAAATCATTAACTAACAATCCTAATTTTGCCATATTGTTTATAGCATCAGACACTAAATACGATTTAGGTAGAACGCTTCTCGATTTTTCTGTTGATAATTTAAAATCCGGAATCATTACATAATAATATAAATCATCACAATTTGATACGGTACTGTAAACTATATTTTCTTTGTCATGTGCAGTCAATACCATTCCCCCTAATATAGCTGGTACTACATTATCTGGATGCCCTTCCATATCAACTGCTAATTTTACAATTTGTTGCGTATCTAATACATTTCCAGCAAATGTATTTGCTATTAAAATTCCTGCAACTATTGCACTCGAACTACTTCCAAGCCCTCTTGCTAACGGAATATCATTTTTAATAATATTAACTTTATAACTTGGAATGTTTTTTACTAAATGTTTTTCTGTATATTTTATTGCTTCAAAAATATAGTTATCTTCTATTGGTATTGAGAAAGGCGCTCCATTTTCTAAAAACTCAATTTTATCACTTTCTTCAACTTCCAATTCTAAATTATAATCCAGTGCAACTCCAAGACAATCATAGCCTACTCCTATATTTGCCGAAGTTCCTGGTACTTTTACTTTAAATTTTAATGCCATTTTTTCTCCTTTTATCTTTAATGCTTTATTTCAAATTCAAATAATATGCCCATTTTATTTTTTCATTATTTTTCAATTTTTGTATTGATTCCTTTGATACTGCTTCATCAACTGTTAATAACATTATAGCACTATCCTCTTTTCTTCCAACATTCATTGTCCCAATATTAACATTTTCTTCCCCTAATAATATTCCAACTGTTCCAATAACTCCTGGTACATCTTTATTTTTTAAGTAAATCATATTTTCTGAAACTACCATGTCTACAACATGACCTTTTATATTTATAATTCTCTCCTCTTTATTACTTCCCACATGTCCAACTATTTGAAATTTATTCCCCTTTTCACCTATTATAATTATTTCCAATGCACAAGGATAATTTTCATATTTTTCATTTTTATGATGATTTGTTATATCAATTCCTCTTCTTTCAGCTAAAGTCTTAGAATTTATATAATTTACTTCTCCTTTTAATATTGGTTCTAAAATACCTTTTAAAACTGTTGAATCAATTAAAGCTGTTTCTTGTTTAGATAACTCTCCATAATAATTTATAACCACATTAGAAATCGGTTCTTTTGTAATTTGAAAATATATTTTCCCTAACTTTTCTCCTAAAGAAATATAAGGTTTTATGACTGCAAACTCCTCCAATCCTATTGCAGGTAAGTTTACTGCTGTTTCCACAATTTGTCCTCTCAAACCATTTAAAACTTGTTTTACAACTTGTGTTCCTACATTTCTTTGAGCTTCATAAGTTGTCGCACCTAAATGTGGTGTCGTTATAGCGTTTTTATATTCATATAAAATACATTCACTTCTCGGCTCTACTGTATGAACATCATAAGCAAAACTAGCTATTTTTTTATTTTCAAGTCCTTTCGCTACTGCTTCCTCATTAAATAATCCACCACGAGCTACATTTACAAGTCTTACTCCATCTTTCATTTTACTTATATTATCTTCATTTATTATATCAATAGTTTCCTCTGTTTTTGGTGTATGAATCGTAATTATATCTGCTTTTCCCAATAATTCATCTAGCGTTTCTACTCTTTCGCAATTATATCTTTTAAATCTTTCTTTTGGAATATAAGGATCATACGCAATCAAATTCATTCCAAACGCTTTCATTCTTGTAGCAACAAGCCCTCCAATCCTTCCAAGCCCAATTATTCCTAATGTTTTTTCAAATAATTCAGTCCCAACAAAAATTTCTCTTTCCCATTTTCCTGTTTTTATATAGTTATTTGCCTCTACTACATTTCTTGCACTTGCAAGCATTAAGGCTATAGTCAATTCGCATGCCGAAACGGTATTGCTATCAGGAGTATTTGCCACGATTACTCCGTGATTTGTTGCCGCCGTTATATCAATATTATCAGTTCCATTACCAGCTCTTCCTACAATTTTTAAGTTTGGAGCTTTACTTAACAACTCCTCATTCACTTGAATTACACTTCTAACAATTAAAGCATCATATTCGTGTATTATATTTAACAATTCTTCTCTTTTTATTCCAATTTTAATATCAGCTTCTACATCATCAGCTAATTGTAAATTAGCTATCGCCTCATCATCTATATATTCTCCAACTAATACTCTATACATAAAGCTCCTTTTATATTCATATATTTTATTTATTGTTGATTTATTTTTCATAGTTTTTATATACTATTATAACATATTCAAATGTCTAATTCAACTCTTTATTTTATATACTTTCTTACTTTAAAATTATAAAATTTTAATGATTATATTTATTTATAAAATAATAAATATAAGTGTTTTCTAAGTTTTATGTGGTAGAATTATACTACCAAAGTTCATGGTAGATTGGAGGTTACATGAAGAAATTAGCAGTAATCACTGGAGCTCTGATATTATCTACATTTTCATTTGCAGCACCAAAAGCAAATACAACTAAAACAGCTGATGAAGAAATAAGAAATATCCTTGGTAATTATTTTAAAAATGATTCTGTATCTCTAAATGTTAAAGAAAAAGAAGTAAAAACAGTTTCATTATCTGGTAATTCTTCTGGGTATACACATACCGCAATTAGAGATAAAATTATAGAATTTGCACAAAAAAAATTAGGTGCACCATATGTTTGGGGTGCTACAGGCCCTAATTCATTTGATTGTTCAGGATTTATCGGTTATGTTTTTAAATCAGTTGCAAATTTAAATTTACCTAGAGTTTCAAGTGCACAAGCAACATTCAAACCAAAAATTTCGTCGAGCAATATGACAAAAGGTGATTTGGTATTTTTTGAAACAACTGGAGGAGGTCGTATTTCACACGTAGGAATTTATATGGGAAATAGACAATTTATCCATGCTTCTTCTGGAAAAAGTAGAAGGGTTATGGTTTCTAGTTTAGACAGCGATTATTACAGTAAAGCATTTAGATGGGCAATAAATCCATTTAATTAAAAATTTGTTGTAGTAATTTAGTTATAATTTTAAAG
>CALHVR010000034.1 GCA_938037005.1 uncultured Leptotrichiaceae bacterium
AAGCTTTTTTATTTAGAAAGAATATGGAATAGATATATTAGGAAAGATTATATTTTGGTATAGTCTTTTTTTGTTTAAATATATATTTAAAATGATAACATTAATTATTGATATTATACATTTTTTTAAAAGTATGATATATTTATAACAATAAATATGAAAGGTGGAAATATAATGGAAAAAAACAAAAATTTATGGGAACTATTAGCAGATTTGAAAAAAAGAACGTGGATAGAGTTATCACATGAATTGACAAATAATAGTCCGTACTGGGGAGGAATGCCAGAAGGAGTATTAGAATTAAATAAAACAGTTATAGATTATAGTGAGATGAACTTACAAATTCAAACATTTAAGTTTCCGGGACAAATTGGTACACATATTGATTATCCTGCACATTTTGTTGAAGGAGCTAGAAGAGCTGGAGACTATAGATTAACAGATACAATTTTACCGTTAATTACGATTGATTTAACTGAAAAAGTAGAAGCAAATAATGATTATGAATATCAAGTATTAGATATATTAGAATTTGAAGAAAAATATGGTAAAATAGAAGAGGGAACATTTGTTGTAGTAAAAAGTGGTTGGAGTAAAAGATGGCCAAGTATTGAAGCATTAGAGAATAAAGATGAAAATGGACAAAATCATACTCCTGGTTGGTCAATGGAAGCATTGGAATTTTTAATAAATGAACGAAAAGTTGTAGGTGTAGGACATGAAACATTAGATACAGATTCAGGATTGACAGTAACTAAAACACAAGATTTACCTGGTGAAAGATATTTATTAAGTCAAGATAAATTTCAGGTAGAAGTATTGAAAAACTTAGAAAATATTCCAGAAAAGGGTGCAATTATTTTTATAGCAGCACCTAGAATTGTTGAAGCTAATGGTTTACCAGTTAGAGTTTGGGCAATTGTGTAAAATTATAAAAAATAAATTAAAGGATAAGTTTTTTCTTATCCTTTTTTGATAATTTATTAATAGAGAAACTGTCCTTTCAATCTTGTGTCTAAGATCTTGAGACAGTTTTTATTATTATTCGTTTTGTAAATTTTTTTAATTAATATTTATATTATAAGTTAGTTTATCACCATTTGAATCAAGAGTAACTGTACTATTTTCAGGAATTTGACCAGATAAAATCATTTTAGAAAGATTAGTTTCAATATCTTTTTGTATAAATCTTTTTAGTGGTCTTGCACCGTATACAGGATCATATGCTTCATTAACAATAAAGTCAAGAGCATTTTCTGTATAATCAATAGTTATAAATTGTTCTTTTAGTTTTTTATTTATATCATTTAAAATAAGTTTTATAATATTTTTTACATTATCTTTATTTAAAGATTTGAATACAATAATATCATCGATTCTATTTAAAAACTCAGGTTTGAATCTATGTTTCATTTCGTCAAGAACTTCATTTTTTGTGGTTTCAGATACTGAAGGATCATTTAATATGATTTCACTACCAATATTTGAAGTCATTATAATGATAGTATTTTTAAAGTCTACAATTTTACCTTTTCCATCTGTAAGTCTTCCATCATCAAGTAATTGTAATAAAACATTGAACACATCAGGATGAGCTTTTTCAATTTCATCGAATAAGATAACAGAATAAGGTTTTCTTCTAATAGCTTCAGTTAATTGCCCTCCTTCTTCATATCCTACATACCCCGGAGGTGCTCCGATTAATCTTGTGACACTGAATTTATCCATGTATTCACTCATATCTATTCTAACTATATTATCTTCATTATCAAATAAATTAAATGCTAAAGTTTTTGTAAGATAAGTTTTTCCAACTCCCGTAGGACCTAAGAAAATAAATGATCCTATTGGTCTGTTTGGATCTTTAAGTCCAGCACGTGAACGAATAATTGTATTGCTAATAGTTTCAATAGCTTCATCTTGTCCAATAACACGAGTTTTCATATCGTCTGCTAAATTTAATATTTTTTCTTTTTCTCCTTGTAGCAATTTTGAAACGGGAATTCCAGTCCATTTTCCTACAATTTCAGCAATTTCTTCACTATCAATAGCTTGTTTTAATAGTTTATTTGCAGTTATATTTGAATTTTTAGATTTTTCTTCTTCCAAAGTTCTTTGTTTTTCAAGTTCTGGCAATTTACCGTATTGAAGTTCGGCTAATTTATTGTAATCGTTTTGTCTTTTTGCTTCTTCAATTTGCAGTTTAACTTTTTCTATTTCTTCATTGATTTTTGTAAGTTTATTTGCCTCTTCTTTTTCTTGTTCCCATTGACTTCTAAGTCTATTTTCCTCTTCTTTTAATTCAGCAATTTCTTTTTCTAAATTTTCTAATCTATCAAGTGAAGCTTTATCTGTTTCTTTAGATAATGCAACTTTTTCAATTTCTAACTGCATAAGTCTACGAGTAATTTCATCAAGTTCTGTAGGCATTGAGTTCATCTCTGTTTTAACTTTCGCAGCTGCTTCATCAATTAAATCTATTGCTTTATCTGGTAAAAATCTGTCGTTAATATATCTGTCACTCATTGTGGCAGCAGTTACTATTGCGTTATCTGTAATTCTAATTCCGTGGAATATTTCAAATTTTTCTTTAAGTCCACGTAAAATAGAAATTGTATCTTCAACAGTTGGTTCTTCAACTAAAATTGGTTGAAATCTTCTTTCAAGAGCAGCATCTTTTTCAATATATTTTCTGTATTCATCTAAAGTTGTTGCTCCAATAACTTTAATTTCGCCACGAGCAAGCATTGGTTTTAAAAGGTTTCCAGCGTCCATAGATCCTTCTCCAGCACCAGCACCGACAATAGTATGAACTTCATCTATAAATAATATAATTCGCCCTTCACTTTTTTCAAGTTCGTCAATTACAGCTTTTAATCTTTCTTCAAATTCTCCACGATATTTCGCACCAGCAACTAACGCACCCATATCTAGAGAAAAAATAGTTTTATCTTTAAGATTTTCAGGTACATCACCTTTTAAAATACGTTGTGCAATTCCTTCAGCTATCGCAGTTTTCCCAACTCCGGGTTCACCAATTAATATAGGATTATTTTTATTTCTTCTTGATAAAATTTGAATAGCACGTCTTATTTCATTATCTCTACCGATTATAGGATCAATTTTCCCTTTTCTAGCTAATTCAACTAAGTCTTTACCGTATTTATCAAGTGCTTCATAACTATTTTCAGGATTATCAGTATTTATAGTTCTCCCTCCTCTTATTTCTGTAAGTACATTTTCAAATTGTTTTTTGCTAATGCCACTTTCTTTTAGAAAATTATTTACATCAAAACTTGCTAAAAATAAATGTTCTGTACTGATATAATTATCGTTCATAGATTTTGCAATATCTCCAGCTTTTACTAAAACTCTATTCATTTCAGCATTAGGTCTTGGGTCAATATTTCCTCCTTGAATTTTCGGCATTTTATTTAATTCAGATTCAATATTTTTTATTAATTCTGTTGTATTTATTCCCATTTTCTTTAAAATATTTGGAATAAGTCCATTCATTTGACCAGTTAAAGCCAATAATAAATGTTGAACTTTAATGTCAGAATGTTGATATCTAATTGCAAAGTTGTGAGCTTCTGATATAGCTTCCATACTTTTTTGTGTAAATTTTTCTTCCATAAAAATCACCCCTTAAATAAAATTATTTCATTTTATTAGCACTCTATATCATTGATTGCTAACAAATACTTTATAGCATATATAATTTTATTTGTCAACTATAATTTTTTTTTTATGAATAAATGTGGTAAAATGTAATAAATATAAAGGAATAAAGAGGGAGAGGATAAAATGATTATAGAAGAATTTAAAATATTAGGGACATTACCATCAGTAAACGGATTATTAAGGGGTTCTAAAGAATATGGAGAAGTAAAGAAAAAATTAACGGATATATTTGAGAAAAATTATAAGGGATATAAATTGATTGATTTTGCAGTGTCAGTTGAAATTTATCATTATTTAGAAGAAGAGGAATATTATAAAGAAGATGTAGATAATAAACAAAAAATTATTCAAGATGCGATGACGGGAATTTTAATTACGGATGATTCAATTATTGTATCAATTTTTAGTGAGAAAAAAATAGCAAAATCTGAGGAATATTTTACAGTTTTAATTAGAGAATATAATGAAACAAAAAATATTAATTGTGGTGAAATAATAGGTAGTATAAATAGTCACCAAGAAAGAGAAATGAAATTGAGAGAACTTCAAATTTCAGAAAAAGATAAACAAATAAACAAACTTATAGATGAAAATATAACAAAAGATAATAAAATATTACAAATAGAAAAAGAAATTCAAGATAGAAGAAGTGAAATAATTAAATTAAAACATACTTTAGAGGAAAGAGATAAAAATTTATCAATAAAAAGTAATTCTATTGATAATCATATAAGAGATAAACAACATTTAAAAGAAGAAAATAAAAATTTACTTGAAGAAATAGAGAAATTAAAACATACTGTAGAGGAAAAAGAGAAAAATGAAAATATTCAAGATATAGAGATAGAAAAAAATGATGTTGAATTTAACGAAAATACGGATTTTTTTGCTTACGGTGACGGGACATATCATATAGATAATTATATTACAAATAAAGCGAGTAAAGAATTTATCGAGTCAGTTATAAATGAATTTGATAAAAAGAATTTTATATTAAAAAAAACAATAAAAAATAAAATGTCAGAAATAAAAGCAAAAAAACTTATAAAAGATATTTATAATATTAAACTAAAAAGTGAGGGAGATAAGTTAATTGTAAATATAAATTAATATAAAATAAAAGAAAGTGAATAGGAAAAAGAATGCTATTCACTTTTTATAAAAAAAATGATAAAATAAGGAAAGGTTTCGGAGTCAGTCGCTTGAAGAAATTTAAGAGGAAAGTCCGGGCTTCACAGGGCAAGGAAGATATTTAACGAATATTGAGAGAAATCTTAAGGAAAGTGCCACAGAAAATAAACCGCCTATAATTATGGGTAAGGGTGAAAAGGTAGTGTAAGAGACTACCAGTGATTTAAGAGATTAAATTAGCTTGGTAAACCCCTTCCGAAGCAAGAATAAGAAGATGGCAATAAGAGGTTGCCCGCCTTTGCCTAAATGGTAGTTCGCTAAATGTTATAAGTAATTATAATATTAGATAAATGATTGACAAATACAGAACCCGGCTTATACCGAGACCTTTTTTTAATAAAAGCTATAATTCGAGAGGTAATTATGGATAAAAATAAAGTAAATAAAGTAAGAATTATAAAAAGTTTGAAATTGGAAGAAAATAATAAAATATTACAAAATTTTTATAATTATATGAATATAAATAAAATTGAAGAAGTTGAAAATGTAAAAGATGCAGATTTAATTGTATCTTTTGGTGGGGATGGAACGATGTTAGTGGCGGCTAAAGAAACATTAATTAAAGATATTCCAATTTTAGCTGTAAATATGGGAACACTAGGTTATTTAGCAGAAGTGAATCCTCAAAATGTAGTTGAGATGTTGGAAAATTATAAAAAAGGCAAATATTCTATTGATAAAAGAAATTTTTTAGAAATTGAGTATAATGGTCAAAAACATTATGGTTTGAATGAATTAGTTATAATAAAAGGTGGTTCAATGTCAAGACTTATTGAAGTTGAAGTTTATGCTGATGAAGTTTTTGTAAATAAATATAGAGCAGACGGGGTGATTATTGCTACACCAACAGGAAGTACGGCTTATTCACTTTCGGCAGGAGGGGCAATAGTAAATCCTAGATTAAAAGCAATGACAATAACACCACTTTCTCCACAAAGTTTGACAGCAAGACCAATAATAATAGATGGAAAAGAAAAATTAACATTTAAAACATTTTCACGTGATGATATACATATGAATATAGATGGAAGCGAATGTTTTTATATAACTTCTAAAGATAAGATAAGAGCAACATTATCAGAAAAAAGTGTAAAAATTATTAGAAGTGGTGAGAAAGATTATTATAGTATTTTACGAGAAAAATTAAAATGGGGAGACTCTGTAATAAAATAAAAAAAGGGGGGACTCTAAAGAGAGGAAGTTTATGTTAAGAGAATTAAGACTAAATAATTTAGCGATAATTAAAGCAATGGATTTGAATTTTAATAATGGGCTGATCTCTTTAACGGGAGAAACGGGAGCAGGAAAATCAATAATTTTGGATGGGATATCACTATTAATTGGAGAAAGAAGTAGTGTTGATATGATAAGGACAGGAGAAGAAAATCTATCAGCTGAAGGAATTTTTGATATAACGGATGAACAAAAAAGTAAATTAATTGAGTTAGGTTATGATATTGATGATAATGAACTGATTATAAATAGAGTTGTAGATAGAAATTCAAAAACAAAAATAACAATTAATGGAAAAAGAATGAATGTTTCTACATTAAAACAAATAATGAGTAATGTACTTGATTTAGTTGGACAACATGAACATCAATATTTATTGAATAAAAATTTTCATTTAGCTTTACTTGATAAATTTTTGGATAGAGATGGAAAAAATCTTTATAAAAAAATACAAGAAAATGTTCGTGAATTAAAAAGATTAAATAAAAAAATATCAGAAATTGAAGCAGAAAAAATGAATATTATGGAAAAAAAAAGTATTTATGAGTTTCAATTTAATGAGATAAATAGCTTGAAATTAAAAGAAAATGAAGATAATGAACTTGAAGAAGAATATAAAATATTATTTAATGCAGGAAAAATAGGAGAAAAGTTAGGGGAATCAATACAAAAATTAAAAGAGGGAGAATTTTCTGTAAGTGTGTCACTGGCAAAAGTGCAAAAAAATTTAGAGTATTTGAGTACAATTTCAGGGAATTATACTGAAATGGCAAATAAAATAGAAAATATTTCATATGAAATTGAAGAAATTAGTTATTTTTTAGAAAATATGGCAGATGATATAGAAGTTGATGATTTTAAATTAGAAAAAGTAATGAATCGACTTAATGAAATAAATAAATTAAAGTCAAAATATGGAGCAACAATTTCTGAAATTTTAATGACTAAAAATGATTTAGAAAATAAATTATCATTAGTAAAATTTGAAAATGAGGAATTAGATAAATTAAAAAAAGAAAAAAAGGAAAAAACAGAAATTTATTTGAAAGATTGTGAGAAATTACGTGAAACTAGAAAAAAAATAGCAGAGTATCTTTCAAAAAAAATAGATAATCAATTAAAAGATTTGAATATGGCTAGTGCTAAATTTAAAGTACAATTTACTGAAAAAAAGGTTATTAGCTTTCATGGAATGGATGAAGTTGAATTTATGATGACAACAAATGTTGGAGAAGATTTTAAATCTTTAGCAAAAATTGCTTCGGGAGGAGAAATTTCAAGAATAATGTTGGCATTAAAAATTGTATTTTCCGAGGTAGATGATATTTCAGTATTAATTTTTGATGAAATTGATACAGGAATTTCAGGAGAAACAGTAAGAAAAGTTGCTGAAAAATTAAAAGAATTATCATCAAAAGTTCAAGTGATTTGTGTAACACATTCACCACAAATTGCTGGAAAATCACAACAACAATTTTTTATTAAAAAAGAAGTTGAAGATGGATATACAGAAACAAAAGTTCGTGAATTAAATATAGAAGAAAGAACTAAAGAGATAGCACGGATAATTTCAGGAGATAATATAACGGAAGCATCAATTATTCATGCAAAAGAAATAATGGGATTAAATTAATATGGATAAAAAAGAATTAGATACGAAAACAGAAAAGAAAAATAGGTTATATGTAAAAGAATTTTTAGATTATTTAAGATATGAAAAAGGAAGTTCTAATAATACAATAATAGGGTATGAACGAGATTTAACGATGTTTTTTGAGTATATTCAAGAAGATGTTACTAAAATTACAGAGGAACACATATTTGAGTATATTGAAAAATTAAATAGACAATTAAAGCGAAATACAGTTTTACGAAAAATATCATCAGTTAGAACATTTTATAAATTTTGTTACTTAAATAAAATGGTTAAAGATGATCCAACGGGAATGATAAAAAGTCTTAAACGAGAACAAAGATTACCAGAAGTGTTGTCAATGGATGAAGTAAAAAAAATTTTAGATAATTGTAATCATACACCTACAGGAAATCAAGACAGACTTATAATTAAACTATTAATTGCGACTGGAGCTAGAGTTTCAGAAATTTTAAATTTAAAAATTCGTGATGTAGAAAATCAAGATTATGAATTTATAAAAGTTTTAGGGAAAGGCTCAAAATATAGAATTGTCCCGATTTATGATAGTCTTGAAGTTGAAATAAAAAAATTTATAGAAAATGATCGACCTAAATTAAAAGAAGCTGATGAAAATTTTAAATTATTTCCAAGTGTAAGGCGTGAAAATTTTTGGAAAAAGCTAAAAAAAATATCAAAAGATGCTGGGATTGAGAAAAATGTGTATCCACATATATTTAGACATTCTGTCGCAACAGCGTTATTAAGTAATGGAGCAGATATTAGAATTGTTCAAGAAATTTTAGGGCATGCTAATATAACGACAACAGAAATTTATACGCATGTAGAAAAATCTGATTTAAAACAAATTTATAATAAAATAAAAATTGGCGATGATTAGAAAGGATTTAAAATGAGTAAAGATAAAAAAATAGAAGTGAAAAAAATAAAAAATATAATAATTTTTATTGTACTTTTTTTTATGAGTTTTATTCTTTCTAAGGTAAATGTTTTAAATTCACAAATTGGAGTTTTATTTATTTTTATATCTTATATAATAATAAATATTAATTTTATTGATTTTTATTTTGATAGCAAAAGAACAAAAATTTTATTAT
>CALHVR010000035.1 GCA_938037005.1 uncultured Leptotrichiaceae bacterium
TTAATTTTGAAAAATATTTTTAACTCTCTTCAATTACCTTAATTTCATCATCACTCAACTTATAAAATCTTACCTCTTTTTCCCAGTGCCATACGTTTTCGACTTAGCGAATAGCGACTGAGTTCATGTGAAAATTATTGTCTGAAAATGAGCTTACGCAGAAGCGAGTTTGAGTTTTTTGATTTTCACAAAACGATGGAGTGTGTGAGCTTAGCAAGAAAACGTCGGCACTCAGTCTTTTTGCCATACTTTTGGGACGCCAAAAGTATGAAGGAGCTTTTGCACACTGCAAAATTAAGCTATCTGTCAAGATAAAAACAACTTTAATCAAAACTTAATTTTGAAAAATATTTTTAACTCTCTTCAATTACCTTAATTTCATCATCACTTAACCCGTAAAGCTTATATACCATTTTGTCTATCTCTTTATCAGTTTTTGTTATTTCATTATTTAATGTGTCTGCTTTTTCTTTCTCAGCTATAAAATAATCTTCCCAATTAGCTTCATCACTCAATGATAATTTAATTTTTGCTTTTTTCAATTCTTTCATAAATTCATCAAAATTTAATAAATACCAATTTTGTAATTTTGTACTTAGTTTTTCAAGCTCAAATTTTCTCATAATCATTCGTTGGAATTTTTGTGAAACTTCTTGTAATTCTTTATTTAAAGCTAACATTTTATCAGCTTTTTCTATAAAATTATTTGCATTTTCTGGAATTTCAGGTAACGGAAATGGATTAATATAATTTGTCTTAAATCTAAAATATCCTCCACTTAATTCTGTCCCTGTATTTTTCAAGAAAAACCACATAATTTTTGAATTTAAAATTGATAAATAAAATTTATCATCAATATTAAATTTTTCATTTTTTACAAATGAATAAATTGTTGTTGGATGATAATAAATTCCCTTTTTATCATAAGTCATTTTGCATCCTAATGATATTTCTTGTGTCATTATTTTAGAATTTTCAAATTTATTAAGATTTTTAGGATAAATATAAGCATACCAATCTACTTTCTCTTTCATTTTTCCTCTTTCTCTACTTTTTATTTCTTTTTCAAAATATTTCAAATATTTTTTAGTCATTGGTAAATACTTCTCAATATATTCAAAATTCACATATTCTATTTTATCATTCATTTTTTGATATGGAAATAATACAAAATTCTTATTCTCTAAATTCTTATATTTCCCCATTTCATTCCCTTTTATAAAAGGTTTCACTAAATCTTTCTCAATTTCAAAATGATAATCATATTTTCTATTATAACCTTTTATTATATTGCCTTCTTCTTTTCCTTCAAACACATAAACATCATCTAAACTTGTAGCAATCCCTTGAAAAATATTATCAAAAACATCTTTTACTCTATAAGGTTGCTCATTTAGTTTCACAATTAATTTATAAATTTCTTCAGATTGTAAGTCCCAATTTTTCTCATTTAATAAACCATAACTCATTTTATCCCATTTTTCAATTTCTAATAATTTATTTGGATTTATCTTTTTAAAATAAATGTTGTCCTTTTTTCCCTTACTCAAAGTTACAATACAAGTGTAAGTCGACGCTTCTGAAAACACCAAATCTGAACCAAAATGTACCAAACTCTTTACAGCTTTATTTTCTACAAAATATTTTCTTATTCCTTCTCCAAAATCTGTAATTAAAAACTTATGTGGTAAAATAAACGAAACAAAACCTTTTTTATTTATCAATTTAAACGCTTTTTCCATAAACAATACATAAATATCGTAAGCTCCAGTTGCTGACTTGTATTTTTGTTCATAAAATTTAGTTTGCTCCAAGTAATTTTCTTTTAGCCCTTGAACTCTAACATACGGCGGATTCCCAATAACAATATCAAACCCACCATTTTCAAATACTTCAGGAAACTCTTTCTCCCAATCAAATGCTAGTTCTCCTGCAATTTCCGGGTCATCAATCAACGAATTTCCACATTTTATATTATTTTCCAAAGTGGCAAGCGTTTTATTTTTATTTGCTGTTTTCAACCATAGCGACAATTTCGTTATTTCAATACTTTCCCTATTTAAGTCCACACCAAAAATATTATTTTGTAAAATTTCTTTAGTTTTATCTGAAAATAAATCTTGTACACCAATTAAATCTAAAATCTTTTCATCTAAATAATTATTATAATTTAAAAGATACTCAAATGCCGTTATTAAAAACGCTCCCGATCCACATGCCGGGTCAACGATTTTAATATTTCTTACAGCCTCTCGATATTTCTCCCAAAATTCAACGTGCTTTCTATAATTTTTCGTATAATTTTTTTTATAAATATCAAATTTCATATCTGATTCAGTAAGTCGCGGTAAGTCATCTTCTCCAAGCTCATGTCTCTTATCATCAAGCCAATTCTTTATACTATTTTCAACAATATATTTCGTTATATACTTTGGAGTATAAAATATTCCATCTTTTTTCCTTTTACTTTTTTTAGCATCATACTCATCGCCTGAAAGAGATTTTTTCAATTCCTCAATATCATTTATTGATTGCTCAAAAATATGCCCCAAAATATTTTCATTCATTTCAGAATCAAAATCATATAATGAAATCTTTTCCATTTCCTTAAATACTTCATCATCAACAATTAAAGTATCTAAAATGTCATCACTTTTAAAAAGTCCACCATTAAATTTATTTATATCATTTTTAGGACTTCCAATATTAATCCAATTACAAAGCATTTTAAAGCTCTCAAAAATATCTCCAAATGCTTCTCCACGCTGTACTATTTTTTCATAACTATTATTCGGTAAAAGTCTCTTGTCTTCACAAAAACAAATAAATAAAAATCTATCAAGTAATTTTTGCACCTTTTCTATTAAAATATTCTCATTTACTGTTGGATTATTCTTTCTAATATTTTCAAATATTTTTAATCTAATTTCTTTATATTCATTATAAAATTTCTTTTCAATTTCACTTTGATTTTTTTGATATTCTTCCGATAATTCTAGCGTTTTCGCTTTTCTTTTATCAGTTCCCACCAATGCAAAAAACGATAATACATAAATAAATTTCTTAAATTCTAAGTCATCTCTCAAATCTTTTAAAAAGAACACTTGATATTCTGTCATATCATTTGCACGATAAAGTCTTATTTCTTTATAATTTGACACTATTACCCACTGACAATTTTTCCCATACTTAGGTGCATAATTAAATGCTTGTTCCACAGGTGTTCTTGTATCTCCCACTCTTTTTTGCCTTTGGTCTAATGGAACTTTTGCTCCTTTAAGTTCTATTACTGCTCTTATATCTTTTTTCCCATCTTTATCAAAAAATCCTAATACACCATCTGCTTTTTGTCCATCTAGCTGTGTTGTAGTTTCTCTCTCTAAATTCCACTCATTTTTCCCGTCACTTTTATTCGTTGCATGCAAAACTGTCGTAAAAATATCGTACAAAAATTCTCCTTGAAATTCCTCTTCCTTAGATTTTTCAAGCACTCCATTTTCCAATAAATTTATCCATTTATTTAAAGCTTCACGCCTTTCACTCAAATTATTTTTACTCAAATCAACTTCTTCATCTGCTTTTTTCTCTAATATTTTTTGATTAAAAAGGTTATTCATTTTTTTCTCCCACAACTTTATTTTTCTTTATTATATCAAATTTTATATTTTTTATGAATATTTGTATTTTAAATATTTATCTTTTTTTATTTTTGTTTCATAATTAGCTAGAATTATAATATTTTTCTCCTTTGAT
>CALHVR010000036.1 GCA_938037005.1 uncultured Leptotrichiaceae bacterium
GTGTGGTTTGCTTCTCTCGAATTTAGCTTTTGCCATTCTTCTCTTCCTCCATATAATTTAATTTTTTATTTTTTAAACTTTGCTCAATTATACCATATAAAATTTTTTTATGCAACTTTTTTTGCTTTAAAATCAACATATTGTATATCAAAAATACAAAAACAATATCCGATATAATCTCAAATATTTTCTTTCAAAATTGTACATTATTCTCTTCTTCAAATATTAATTAAACATTCTTTAATTTGAATCTTAACATATTGTTTTATTTACATTCCCTTAAATATTAATTTAATTAATGAAAACAAAAATAATCCTACAGTACTCGTTCCATACATTATTTTTATATTCCTTTTTATATCTTCAATATCAAATTCCTTCATTTTATCTCCAATAGTCGGTTTTTCTACAATCTTTCCAAAATAAGATACTGTACCTCCAAACTGTACTCCTAAAGCTCCCGCAACTGCACTTTCTGACTGTCCTGAATTTGGACTACTATGATTTTTTCTATCTCTTTTAAATATTTCAAATGCTTTTTTATAATCATACTTTAACACAAAACTAGCAATAATAATTAAAATTCCACTAATTCGTGCTGGTATAAAATTAGCAACATCATCTATTTTAGCAGATATTTTTCCAAATTTTTCATATTTTTCATTTTTATATCCTACCATTGAATCTAAAGTATTTATCGCTTTATAAGCCATCGCTAAAGGAAGTCCTCCTAAAAACATATAAAATAACGGTGCAATTATCCCGTCTACTGTATTTTCTGAAATTGTTTCCATTGTACTTCTTATTACCATTTTTTCATCCATTTCACCTGTATCACGCGAAACTAAATAAGCTAACTCTTTTCTTGCAACTTCCAAATCTCCGGATTTTAATATTTTGTAAACTCTATTTCCCTCTCTCGCTAGTGAATTTATTGAAAAAATTGTATACATTAAATATATTTCAATTATTGCAAACACCGGATTTTTTACATTTTTTGAAATAATAAAACATACAAAAAATGTAATTCCTATCGTTAAAGTTGCTAAAATTCCACCCGCTAACACCTTATATTTTTTTCTTAGCAATATCTTTTCTAACATCTCAATAAGTTTTCCAATTACTTGAACAGGATGAATTACATGTTGTGGATCTCCAAACAATAAATCTAATACAAATGCTATCCAAATTTTAATTAATAAAATCATTTTATCTCCTTTAAACAAATTAATGTAAACTAAATTTTAGATAAATTTACTAAAACTCAATTTACATTATTCCTTTTTTATTATTTACCTTCACTTATTATATTATAAATTTTTTCAATATCAATGTTTTCTCTCAATATTTGAGCCAATTTATCATATTCTTGATTTTTATATTCTGTAAAACTAAAGTTTTCATTTATGCTATCTAAACCTTTATCTTTCCTAACTTTATTCAATATAAAATTAGTAAATTCGGAATTGTCAAAAACACCATGAATATAAGTACCAATTACATTATCTTTTACCATTCCTTTTAATTTACCATCACCAAAAATACACTTTTTACTAGCTTCGTTCTCTTTTTCTATAGAACTATTTTCTAAATAACTATAACCTTGATGAATTTCATATCCTGTAACACTTATCCCCTCAGCTCCTTCAAGCAATCCTGTTACATTTTTCAACGTATTCGTATATTGTGTCGTTGTTTTTTCTTTTTCCATAACTGTTTCAATTTCAAGAAGCCCAAGTCCTGAAATTTCCTGTAAATTACTTTCTAATCCATGTGGATCCATTATTTTTTGTCCCATTATTTGAAATCCTCCACATATTCCAAATACTAATGTCCCAGATTTTGAAAGTCGTACAATTTTTGTATTTATTTCTTTTTCTATTAAATCTTTCATATCTTCAACTGTATTTTTTGAACCTGGAATAACAATTATATCTTCACTTCCTAATTCACTTGCTTTTTCTACATATTTAAGTGAAACATCGTCATAATGTGCCAAAGCATCAATATCCGTAAAATTAGATATATGTTTCAATTTTATTACAGAAATCTTTATTTTACCCTCTTTTTTATCGTTATACTTGTCTATTCCTAAACTATCTTCCTCTTCAATTCCTAATTTCACAAATGGAACAACTCCTAAAACAGGTACATTTGTTAAATTTTCTATCATTTCAATTCCCGGATCTAACAATGTTTTATCTCCCCGAAATTTATTTATGATAACTCCCTTTATTCTAGCTTTCTCGCTTTCTTCTAAAAGCATTATTGTTCCATAAATTGATGCAAAAACACCACCTCTATCAATGTCTGCAACTAAAATAACCGGACTATTTGCCATTTCAGCCATTCCTGTATTTACAATGTCATCTTCTTTTAAATTAATTTCAGCTGGACTTCCTGCTCCTTCCAAAACGCATATATCAAAGTTTTTTTCAATATAATTATATGCTTCCATTATGTCTTTTTTCAAATTATGTTTATATGCAAAATATTCTCTTGCATCCATATTTCTATACACTTTACCATTCACAATAACTTGAGATTTTTTATCTGTTGTTGGCTTCAATAAAATGGGATTCATAAATGCTTCAGGCTCAATTCCAGCAGCTTCTGCTTGAACAACTTGAGCTCTTCCCATTTCCTTTCCATCTTTCGTTATAAACGAATTTAAAGCCATATTTTGAGACTTAAAAGGAGAAACACTATATCCATCTTGATAAAATATTCTACATAGTCCCGTTGTTATTATACTTTTCCCTACGTTTGACCCTGTTCCCAATAGCATTATATTTCTATGCCTATTCATTATTGTCACTCCTTTTAAATTTCAAAATTTCTATACTTTTTATTTTATTTTCATTGGAATACCTGACACCACAAAATAAACTTCATCAGATTTTTCTGCAATTAATTGGTTCATTTTCCCCGCAATTTCTCTAAAATATCTTCCAAGAGGTGTCGCTGGAACTATCCCCATTCCAAGTTCATTCGATACAATTACAACATAGTTAAATTTTTCTAAATTTTCTATTAAAGACAATACTTCTTTCTCTACTCGTCTATCACACGATTGCAACTGTTTTTTTGTCGGTTTTTCCCAATCTATTGTTAAATCTTCAAAAATAATATTACTTACCATATTAGTTAAACAGTCTACTAACATATTGTTTTTAGAAATACTCTCTCCTTGAGATTTTTCCTCAACAAATGCACTTTTTAAACTTTCATAAAAATCTTTATAACTTTCAATCGTTTCCCATTTATCTTGCCGTCTTTCTTTATGAATTAAAACTTTCATTTTCATTTCTTCATCAAAAACTTGTGATGTCGCAAGATATATATTTTTTTCTTTTCCACTATTTAATGATAAAAGTAAGTCTTCTGCAAACTTACTTTTACCACTTTTAGCTCCACCTGTCACATATATTAATTTCATATTTTCTCTTTTCGCAATCTAATTTCTTTTAAAATAAATTAATATTCATATTTATTTCCATAACCTCTAGGAGTTATCATTTTACCATTTTTTACAAATGTATTTCCATTCCCTATTATTACTAGCGACAACATATCTATTTCATGATTTAACATTTCATCTAATGTTGTTAATACATATTTTTGATCTTCTCTTCCTACATTTCTAACTATTGCCACTGGAGTTTCTGGTTTTTTATGTTGCAACATAATTTCTCTCGCTTCCTCAATTTGAGTTACTCTTCCACGGCTTTTTGGATTATAAATACTTACAACAAAATCTCCTTCAGCTGCTAAAGCCAATCTTTTTTTAATCAATTCCCAATCTGTCAATAAATTACTTAAACTTATAGTTACGTAGTCATGCATAATTGGTGCTCCAACAAATGCTCCTGCTGCATTTGTTGCTGTAACACCTGGTATTACTTCCACTTCAACAGTTTCATCTGATATTTCTAACATAATTCCAGCCATTCCATAAACTCCAGCATCTCCACTACTTATTAAACTTACAACTTTTCCTTCTTTTGCCATTTTCAATACTTCAATACATCTATCCACTTCTCTTGTCATTGATGAACTTTTAATTTCTATATTTGGAAAATATTCTTTTACTAAATCCGTATAAGTTTTGTACCCTATAATTATATCACTATTTCCCATTGCTTCAAACGCTCTATATGTCATATCTGGTTTTTTCCCTGGACCCATTCCTACTACATAAATTTTCCCTACTTTACTCATTTTATCATCTCCTTTTTTCTTTTACATTTTTTCTTCAAATAACGATATTGTTATTCCATCAAGTTTTACCTTTTTAACCAAAAAATCTCCTTTTCTATTTGAAGCCAAATAAGCACACGGCTCTGACACTCCATAAACTCCAATTTCTTTTTTCACAAATTCTGAACGTTCTTCCACTAAATGCTCTACCGTTTCAATGTCTTCTTTTTCAAAAAATTGTATTGGAATATTTAATTCTTTTATTGCTTCTAAAAGACCAATTTCATCTGATTTAACCCATGCTGAAGCCGCTACTCTTATAGAATCCATCTCCAAATTTTGATTGTCTATAACATAATTTATTTTTTCTAAAATTTTATCTTTTGGAGTATCTCTTTTACACCCTATTCCAAGTACAATATTTTTAGGAATTACTTTTGAAACTTCTATGTGTTTCCTATTTGAAATAATTATCGCACCAGCACTATTTTCATCATTTTTTACAATATTTTTAGGTAAATGTAATGAAACTCTTTCTCCATTTACAATTAAAGAAGTCACTCTTTTTGCTGTTTCAAGACTATGAAGTTTTCCTTTTATTTGTTGCGATAATGTATCAACTGCTATTTTGCCCCCAACTTCTGAAGCTGTTGTTACTACTGGTATCGCACCAATTCCTTCCGCAATTTCACGGCACACTTCATTTGCTCCACCTAAATGACCTGAAAGTACAGAAACAACAAAATTTCCATGATCATCTACGGAAATTACTGCCGGATCTACATCTTTTGTTTTAAATTTCCCACTTATAAGTCTTACTGTTGCACCTGTTGAAGCTGCAAATATATGAACATCATATTTGTCAAATGTAGAATCTAATGCAACTGGCACTCTTACTGTGACTTCTGTCACATTTTCAAGATTTTCACTTCCTAAATTTAAAAGTGAATAAACTCTTGAAGATACAAAAATGTGACTTTGATTATAAACATTTTTTCTAATTTTTTGTGCAATATTATATCCATCTTTACTTACACAATATATCGCAACTTTTTTTTCTACAACTTCCATTTTACTCCAATTCTTTTTTCTCCACCCTTTTAAAAATTTATTTTCTCATCCCATCCATAAATGCGACATAAATTTTTACGACTGATTTTTATCGCTTTTTTACATCGTATTTTATTTAATTGAATGTTTATTTTTTATATTATACAAAATAAAAATATGCTTAAATTTATTAAATTCCCTTAAATATTTCCACCACTTTTCTGATTTTATCTAAAATTGTTTCTTTTTTCTTTTCTCTTGCACCTTGCCTACGAGATGTTGCAGGAATTATGCTATCTAACTCTCCCCCTGCATAATCTACATGCCCTTTTTCTATTGATTTTTCTATAAATCTTTTAGAATCCTCTTTTAATTTTTCATCTTCAATTAATTCATCTATTTGAATTATTTTTTCTTTTTTTGCAAAGGTATAAAATGCTTCAAGAATTTCGTCAGTAGTCTTCAATTCAGATAAATTAGTTTTGTTAATAAAGTCCATTATCAATTCCTCTTTTGCTCTAGTCCCAAGGCTTGATCTAATAATTCTACGAATTTCATCTTTTAAAGAATCAATATCTTTATTTTCTTGAGCTTTTTCTAGAATTAAAGCAATAATATAATCCAAATTTATTTCATCCGTTTTTAATAGATCTATCTCAAATTCAATATCTGAAAAATCAATTTGTTCTATATTATTTTTATCTTTTTTATCTCGATTTATAATACTTTCTCTTATATCAACATAAACACTCTTCATATCTTGCATTTGTCTATCTGAAATTATCTTTTCAAAATTTTCAAATTCATCAAAATTTCTAAGTATATTTTCTGCTCTTAATACTTCTCCAAAAAGTTCAACAAATTCTTTCTTATCTTTTTCTAGCTCAATTTCTGTCGGTTCAGGAAATTTCTCAACAATTTCATTACAAATTTCTACATATCCTCTAATTTTTTTCCCTGTTTCTTCATCCACATAACCATCTATATATTCTTCATAGCTTTTTTCTAAAATTATGTTTATATCATTTTTATCTCCAAAAGTTTTTATCGCTTCTTTTGTCGCTTTTTCTAAATCTCTAAAACATACAATATTTCCAAAAGTTTTTACTTTATTTAATACACGATTTGTTCTTGAAAATGCTTGAATAAGACCATGATATCTCAAGTTTTTATCTACAAATAAAGTATTTAATGTTGGAGCGTCAAATCCAGTTAAAAACATTCCTACAACAATAAGCAAATCAATTTCTTTATTTTTTACTTTTAATGATAAATCTTTATAATAATTTTGAAACTCTTTTACATCTGTTGAATAATTCGTTTTAAAATAATTATTATAATCTTGAATTGCATTATTTAAAAACTCTTTAGCTGTTAAATCCATTGCAGAAGGATCAAAATTTTCATCCAATATTTCACCTTTTGTTGCTTGTTCCTCATTCGCTGCAAAGCTATAAATTGTCGCAATTTTCAGTTTTTTATCTTCGGGTAAATTTGCTTGTTGTTTTTGAAATTCCTCATAATACAATTTCGCTGCTTCAACACTTTGAACTGCAAACATAGCATTAAAACCATTTAATCTCCTATTTTTTACATCATAATATTCATTTCTATGTGTTTTAGTGTCAAACACTCTTAAAATATACTTTGTAATTTCAGAAATTCTTTCTGGATGTAAAAGTAACTGCCTTTCAATTTGTGCTAATTTCGTCTCATCTTCTTCTGTTTCTACTGACTTAAATTTAGCTTTTATATTATTATAATCCACTTTAAATTTTAAAACTTTTTCATCTCTTATAGCATCCGTTATAACATAACTATGAAGCTGAGCACCAAAAACACTTCCTGTTGTTTCCACTCCTAAAGCATTTTCAGGAAAAATTGGAGTTCCTGTAAATCCAAATTGATAATATTTTTTGAAATATTTTCTAATATTTTTTTGTGCTTCTCCAAATTGTGATCTATGACATTCATCAAATATAAACACACAATGTTTATCATAAATTTCATGA
>CALHVR010000037.1 GCA_938037005.1 uncultured Leptotrichiaceae bacterium
CTTTCTTTGCCCATAGCAAGGCAGGAGAGTATACCGTAACAGGAACGTACAAACGGACGGAGAGCGCAGTTTTACTGGGCGAAACAAAGACCGTTACGAAAACGGAAACAATAACAGCAGTAAAAATCTATCGTTCAAAAACGGAACTTTCCAATTGCTTCCATGTTGATTTTATAACTAATGAAAATAAAGTGTTAGAAAATTATGCTTCAGCTGAAGAATATCATCAAAATTATTTATATAAAAATCCTGATGGTTATTGTCATATAAGTTTTGAATTAATAAATGAAATTTTGAAAAATCAATAGAAGAAAAGTAAGTAAAAATTATAATAAATAAGATATATAGAAAGATATTTTAAATGTATTTTACATAAATGATTGAAAGTGATAAGATATAAAACATAACAGAATTAAATAATAGAGGAGATTTACTTATGGATGAAAATAAAGAACATTTTGATTATGCATATTTTGATGGGAAAATAGTGGAATTTGAAAAAGCAACAGTAAGTATTGCATCAAATAGTTTACAATATGGAACTACTTGTTTTGGAGGAATTAGGGGATATTTTAGAAACGGAAAAGTATGTATATTTAGATTGAAAGATCATTATGAAAGATTAATGATAGCTTCAAAAATGTTAGGATTTGAGTATTATATAACTTGGAAAGAATTTTATAATATTGTGGCAGAATTAGTAGCAAAAAATGAAATTAAAGAAGATTTTTATATGAGACCTTTTATTTTTTGTAAAAAACCTAAAATTTCACCTAAAAAAATTGGGTTAGATTTTGAATTAGCAATTTATATTTTACCATTAGCTGATTATATTGATTCTAGTAAAGGAATAAAACTTATGAGTTCAAATTATAGAAAATACAATGATTCTGCGATACCAACGAAAGCTAAAGCAGGTGGAGCTTATATAAATTCATTTTTAGCAACAAGTGATGCTCAAAGAAATGGATATGATGATGCATTGATGTTTGATGAAATGGGAAATGTGGCAGAAGTAGCTGTTGCAAATATAATTCTAGTTTATAGAGGAAAAGTAATAATACCTGACACAGGAAGTTCAGCATTAGAAGGAATTACAGTTAGATCGGCATTAGAATTATTAGAATATAATGGTTATGAAATAAATAGAGGAAAAGTAGATAGATCAATGATTTATACTGCAGATGAAATGTTAATAACTGGAACTGCAATGAAAATAGCTTTTGCAGAATCATTAGATCAAAGACCAATTGGACAATTAGACTATAGTCAAAAAGGAAAAGCTGGGAAATTCCATGAATTATTAAAAACAGAATATGAAAAAGTAATAAATGGGGAGCACGAACTGTCAAAAGAGTGGCTATTTGAATTTTAAAATGAATCAATTAAAGTATAAATAACACTTTAAATAAAGTAATAAATGAGAGAGATTTAAAAAAATTGTTGACTATAATGTTATTTTGTGATAATATTATGCTGTCTAAAAGAGACGCCCCATCTCTACATTTAGACTTCTTTCATACAAAAGACGAGCACATGGCTCGTTTTTTATTTTATAAAAAATGAACGATAAATAACATAGTAAATAATGTTAAAAAACAGAGAAAAAATACAAAATATATGATAGAATATAAAGAAATTGTGTATAAAATTAAAAATGGAAGTGATAAAATGAAAACGGAGATTGCTATAATAGGTGGTGGTGCCTCAGGAATGATGGCTGCGATTGAAGTAGCTAAAACTGGAAAAGATGTAATTGTAATAGAGAGAAAAGAGAGAATTTTAAAAAAAGTGTTAGTAACAGGAAATGGAAGATGTAATTTAATGAATGTGAATGCCAAAATAAATAATTATTTTTCAACAGGGAGTGACATAAAAAAAATAGAAAATATACTGAATGATTTTCAGCCAAAAGATACGATGAATTTTTTTGAAAATCTTGGAGTAGTATGTAATGAAGAGGCGAGAGGCAAGGTGTTTCCACTTAGTGGGCAGGCTGGCTCTGTAATTGATGCTTTAAGATTTGAAGCTGAAAGAGTTGGAGTGAAATTTTTATTAGATTTTTATGTAAAAAAAATAGAAAAAAAAGGATTCCAATTTATAATTTATTCGGAAGATAAAAGGATAATAACTTCTAATCGTGTATTACTTTCAGCTGGTGGAAAATCATATCCTGAATTAGGTTCGAACGGAAGTGGTTTTGAGTTAGCTCGTGAATTTGGTCATACAATAACCCCGTTATTCCCAAGCATAGTGCAGTTTAAAACAGAGGAATATCAAGTGAAAGGATTAAAAGGAATTAAATTAGATACTAAAGTAACAGCATATGGAGATAATAAAAAAATATGTACTTATGATGGAGAACTTTTATTTACAGATTATGGAGTTTCAGGGAATGTTATTTTTAATATTTCATTTGTGTTTCCAATATATAAAAAAATTGAATTTGAAGTTGATTTTATGCCGAAATTTAGTTATAACAAGTTATTAGAAAAACTAAAAGAGAGAAAAGAAATTCTTAGTCATTTAACAATGGAATATTTTTTTAATGGGATGATAAATAAAAAATTAGGACAATTTTTATCTAAAGCTTCAGGTATTGAAAAATTATCAAAAGAAATAAATAGTTTAACAGATAATGAGTTAAGAAAATTGTGTGATGTGTTGAAAAAATATAAGTTAAATGTACTTGATACAACAGGCTATAAAAATGCACAAGTAACAGCTGGTGGAGTGAAGTTAGATGAAGTTGATATGAAAACATTAGAATCAAAAAAAGTAAAAGGTCTTTATTTTTCAGGGGAAATTCTTGATGTTTATGGAGAATGTGGAGGTTTTAATTTTCAATGGGCTTGGGCTTCAGGGAAAAAAGCTGGAGAAAATATAAGTAAATAAAAAAAGTATAAATAGAGGAGTAAAATGTTAAGAATAAGTAATATACAAATGCCAGTAAAACATACAGAAAATATGTTAAAAGGTGTTGTAGCAAATTTATTAGAAATAAATATTTTAAAATTTAAAAGTTTTGAAATATCAGGTCAGGCGATTGATGCAAGAAAAAAAAATAATGTTGTTTATGTTTATTCAGTTGATGTAGAACTTGATAATGAAGAGAAATATTTAGAATTAAAAAATGTAAGAAGTATAACAAAAGAAATTTATAAAACAGAAAAAGTTGAGGATTAT
>CALHVR010000038.1 GCA_938037005.1 uncultured Leptotrichiaceae bacterium
TATTATCCGAATTTAAAAAAGCTATAAATGATCTAAATGTCATCGTTTCTACTTCATCAAAATTTTTTATATTTTCATTTTCTTTTAAATATGAAATGAATTGAATTAAATCTTTTCTATAACTTTTTATCGTATTATAACTTTTTCCTATAACTACTTCTTCATAATAAAGAAATTTTTCTACATGTCCTATCAACTCATTCATTTTAACTCCACATATTTTTAATTTTATATTTTATTTTTTAGTTGTTTTCTTCTTAGTTGCTTTCTTTGTTGTTTTTTTTGCTGATTTTTTAGTTGTTTTTGTTGATCTTTCTGTTCCTTTTTTAGGTATCGCTTTTATCGTTTTACAATCTGGATATCCCGTACACGCCAAAAATTTTCCAAATCTTCCCATTTTAATATCAAATGGCTTCCCACAATTTTCACAAAGACCTGCTTCCACCTTAATTTTCATTTCTTCCTCAACTATCGCTTTAATTTCTTCTGCAACTTGAAAAATTCCATCAATTTCTGATAATGTACCTTTTTTTATTTTTTGTTTCAATGCTAACGGCAACGGCATTCTAAATCCATCATTTTTATAATCTTCACTCTCTAAATATTCCCCGAAACGCCCTTTTTTAAGTAAACATCTTTTACCATTATCTGTAAAATAATCTGTAAGCTGCCCTAATTTATCTGATTGTAATTTTACTACTTCTTCTTTTACTTTTATACTTCCAGCTTCTATTTCTTCAGGATTAATATTTACACCTTTTAATGTTATTTTTTCATCTTCTTTTGTTTCACTTATCAAATATTTTCCAAATCTTCCTGTTTTTAAAATCATTGGATTTCCTTCGCTATCCATTACATCTGAAACAATTCGTCTATTTTTTATTTTTTCTATTTCCTTTTCATATTTACTTAAATCGTTTTCAAGTGAATTGTAAAATTGTCTTAATAATTCTACCCATTCTACATTTCCATCTTCAATTTTATCTAAATCTTTTTCCATATTTGCAGTGAATTTAACATTCATTATATTTTCAAAATTTTTCTCTAACTCATTTTTTACTTCATAACCTAAATATGTCGGATTAAATCTTTTATCAACTATTTCAACATATTCTCTAGTTTTCAATGTTTCAACTATTGAAGCATATGTTGATGGTCGCCCAATCCCTTCAGCTTCCAATTTTTTAACTAATGTAGCTTCTGAATATCTTGTCGGTGCTTTTGTAATTCCTTCTTCAATATTTAGATTTTCTATTAAATAAGTATCTCCTTGCTTTAAGGTAGGAAAATCAGCTGTTTTTATTTCATCTTCCTCTTTAAAAATTTTATAATATCCATCAAAAATTACTTTATTTATTGTTCCTCTAAATTTATATTCTTCATTTATAAAATTAATTTGCATTTGTTCATATTTCATTGCTGAAAACTGTGAAACTAAAAATCTATTCCAAATTAGCTTATATAATTTATACTGATCATTTGATAAATATGGTGCAATTATATCTGGATCTAAATTTATATCTGAAGGTCTTATCCCTTCATGTGCATCTTGAACATTTCCACTAGATTTTTTTTGTACATAATACCCCACATACTCTTTTCCATAGTTTTCTGTAATATAGTCTTTAGCCATATTTATCGCATCTTGAGACACTCTCGTTGAATCTGTTCTCATATAAGTTATAAGTCCTTTTTGCTCTCCAGCTATTGAAATTCCCTCATATAATTGTTGAGCAATTTTCATAGTTTTTGTAGCTCCATATCCTAAATATGACGAAGCTAATTGCTGTAGTGTACTCGTTTTAAATACTAAAGGAGGTCTTTGAGATTTATTTTTTATTTCTATTTTTTCTAAAATTAAATCTTTATTTTCTAAATCTTTTTCAATTTTTTGTACTACATTTTCATCAAATATTTTGTC
>CALHVR010000039.1 GCA_938037005.1 uncultured Leptotrichiaceae bacterium
TTCCATTTCAGCATTAAAATTACTTATTTTTATTTTGCCTAATTTTGCTTCAGCGCTTCCCTTTGTTTCACTTTTTAACTTTACTAATTCTAATTGTGCATTTTCCAACTCTTCCTGTTTTTTACTTATATCTTTTACTAATTTCTCTATTTTTTCATCATTTAATATTTTTTCTTCCATAATATTTTTGTACTTAGATTCACTATTTTCACGCTTTCCCACAGCAAAAACTGACATTATAAAAATTAAAAATATAAAAATTATATACTCTCTATTTAAAACAAAATTTTCTTTTCTCATTAATGCTCTCCATCAAAATATGAAATATCATTCAAATTATTTTCATACGAAAAATATTTTTTCTTTCCTAAAAATAATTGATCGTTCTCTCTTCTAATCGGAACAACATAAAATCCCCAATTATTCAAATCTGTATATATAAAAAATCTCGTAATTTCATTTTGAATTGTATCTGTATCATTTTGAGTTAAAATTCCTTCATAATCAAACAATATATCAACAGCATCTCTTTCATCGTATTCATTTATATTTTTATATACTAATTCTTTTTTTCTTTCTCCCTCTGCATTATGGACATAAATCTTAAATTCAATTGCTGAACTTGATTTATCTATATAATTTACCATAACTTGTGCTTTTCTTGCTGTTCTTATAAGTTCTATCATCTCTCCATTATATTTTTCTGTCCAAACTGAATACGGTACAAGTGGTACTTCATTTTTTATACTCACTTCCATATGTCCAAATTTTTTATAATTCAAATATTTTATACATCCATCTAAACAATTTAATTTTAAATCATAATTATCTTTTGCCATTAATTCTCTATATTCTATCATTTTCCCCGGCACAAATTCTTTTAAAACTTCTTGAAATGTATTAATCTTTGTTGATTGTCCACTTAATTTTATTAAAGAATAATCAAATAAAGCTCCTTCATTATAATAAGTATTCAAAAATTTTCTAAGCATTCCATAAATATCTATTTTCACAATTTTTTCTATCTCTTTTATTGTAAAAATTTCTCTTGGATACATTGTTATTGTGTTAAAATAACCATCATTTAAAATATGAAGTTTCCATGTTTTTAATTTTGTAATATGTAAATCATTTTCCCCATCATAATTATGTTCAATATCAAATCGTGTTCGTAATCTCCCATCAATTGTAAAAAATTCTTTTTTCAAATTCTCAGCAGCTTCCCATAGCATATAAAAATTATTTTTAATTTTTTTATACTCATCACTCATCTTATTTTCAAATTTAGAATATTTTGTTGGAATTATTTTTTCACATTTTTTATACATTTCATCCATTTTCTCAAATATCTTATCTACACCATACTCATCAATAGCTTTATACAAAACACTATCATTCTATTTTATTAAATTTCTTATATTTTCAGCTATTTTTATCCAATTTTTTCTTTCCAAAATTAGGGCTATATCTCCCAAAAAAATATTATTTTTTATAAAAAAAAAGCACTTTTAAATAAAAGTACTCTCTTTCTATTATTATTTTAGTATAAGACAGGGCGACTTCTCCTGTATCTCCTAACAAGGGTGATAGCTGCCTTTTCTATCCTCAAATACTAATCTATTAA
>CALHVR010000040.1 GCA_938037005.1 uncultured Leptotrichiaceae bacterium
TGGAGGTATTATTCTCTCGAATCCATATTTTGAAAATACTTTTGATATTTTGACCGATATGAAATTGCTGGAATTAAGCGATTTTTCGCATACTTTGTTAAAACAGCTGCTGCTTAAAGCGTCTGGGACATTTCATCACAGTATAATGGTCGGAGCTCTTGCAGAAAGTGCCGCAGAATCAATTGGTGCAAATGCGACATTTGCCAGAATAGCTTCGTATTATCACGACATCGGAAAGATGAAAAGACCAGAATTTTTTGTGGAAAATCAAAAAGGTGGAGAAAATCCACATGATAAGATAAAATCTTCATTGAGTGCTTTGATAATAACTTCACATACTAAAGATGGTTATATTATGGGAAAACAGCATAAATTACCAAAAGAAGTTTTAAATATAATATTAGAACATCATGGAACAACATTAGTTGGATATTTTTATAGTAAAGCATTAGAAAAAGGAGAAAAAGTATCAGAACAAGACTTTAGGTATAGTGGACCTAAGCCAAAAACAAAAGAATCGGGAATAATTTTGATGGCAGATACAGTTGAAGCGGCTGTAAGGTCTTCAGAAAATAAAAGTAGAGAAGGAATTGAATCTTTAATTAGATATTTAATAAAAACTAAAATAGAAGATGGACAATTAGATAATTCTGATTTAACTTTAGGAGAGATAGAAAAAATAATTCAAGCATTTTTAAATACATTACAAGGTGTGTATCATGAAAGAATTAAATATCCTAAATTAGATGAAGCTAGAAAAAAATAAAGAGAGGAGAAATAATAATTAGATAAAATTATTATAATAAATATGTTAGAATGCGATATAACTTATGATATAGAAAAGTTAGAAAAATTTTTTGATGAAGAAAAAATAACAAAATTTACAGACTATATTGTAAAAGACGAATATGGAAAAGAATATGCTGAAAATGAATATTACTTATCTTTGACTATTACAACAAATGATGTAATTCAAGAAATAAATAATACTTATCGTGGAAAAAATATGCCGACAGATGTAATTTCATTTGCGTATAATGAAACAGAAAATTTTGGACCTGTAAATGTATTGGGAGATATTATAATTTCTATGGATAGAGTTAAAGAGCAAGCAAAGGATTATGGACATAATGTAGAAAGAGAATTTTATTATGTACTTTGTCATGGAATGTTACATTTATTAGGCTATGATCATATAGATGAAGAAGATAAAAAAATAATGAGAAAAAGAGAAGAAGAAATATTAAATGTATTTAAATATACGAGAGATTAATAAAAGGATAGGAGTAATATGAGTTTTTTAAATCAATTAAATGATGAACAAAGAAGAGCAGCAGAAAAAATAGAAGGATCCGTATTAATTTTAGCAGGAGCAGGAAGTGGGAAAACAAGAACTGTTACATATAGAATGGCACATATGATAAAAGAGTTGGGCATATCACCATTAAATATATTAGCTTTAACATTTACAAATAAAGCAGCAAGAGAAATGCAAGAAAGAGCTGAGCAATTAATAGGAGATGAGGCAAATAGTTTAGTTGTATCTACATTTCACTCATTTTCAGTGAGATTATTAAAAACATATTCAGATAGAATTGGGTATGGACGAAATTTTAATATTTATGATGTGGATGATCAAAAATCAATATTAAATAAAATAAAAAAAGAATTCAATATAATAAACGATGATTTAACTCCAGCAAAATTAGCAAATAGAATAAGTAAATTGAAAGAAGAAGGAATTACAGTAGAAGGCCTTGAGAAAGAAATTGATATAAAGATTCCAGCAAATAGATTATTTAGAGATATTTATCAAAAATATACTGAAGTATTGAAAGCAAACAACGCAATGGATTTTTCGGATTTATTGTTAAATGCAAAAAAAGTGTTGGAAGATCCGTATGTTTTAGAAAGAGTACAGGAGAGATATAGATATATAATGGTTGATGAATATCAAGATACAAATGATATTCAATATCAAATAGTTTCAATGATCGCATCTAAATATAAAAATATTTGTGTTGTAGGAGATGAAGATCAAAGTATTTATGCGTTTAGAGGAGCAAACATAAATAATATTTTAAATTTTGAAAGAGATTATAAAGATGCTTTTGTTGCAAAACTTGAAAGAAACTATAGATCAACAAAAACGATACTTGATGCAGCTAATGAAATTATTAAAAATAATAAAAGTTCAAAAGGTAAAAAATTATGGACTGATGGAGAAAAAGGAGAAAAAATTAAAATATATAATGCATTAAATGCGATAGATGAAGCAGACTTTATAGTTAAAGAAATAAAAAATAAAAAAAGTGCAGGTGTCCCATATAAAGATATTACAATTTTATATAGAACAAATGCTCAATCAAGGATATTGGAAGAAAAATTACTAGGGAATAATGTTCCTTATAAAATTTATGGTGGAATGCAGTTTTTTCAAAGAAAAGAAATAAAAGATATTTTAGCGTATATGAATTTATTAAATAATAAAAATGATAATCATAATTTTTTAAGAATAATAAATGTTCCAAAAAGATCTATTGGAGATAAAACGATAGAGAGAATAACTGAAGTTGCCAATGAAAAAGGATTATCATTATTAGATACTTTATTTTATATTGATGAAATAGATGGAATTAGAAGTGGAACAAAACAAGTATTAAAAGATTTTCATAAAATGATGATGGAAATTTATGAAGACTTAGATATGATGTCGGTAAAAGAAGTGTTTGATGAGATAATGACTAAAACGAAATATATAGATTTTATTGAAGATAATAAAGAAGATAGAGTAAAAAATATTGAAGAATTATTAAATTCAATAACAGAAATTGAAAAGCGTAATCCTGCAATATCATTAAGTGAGTATTTAGATATGGTATCACTTACTGCTTCAACAGATAACATGAAAGAAGATGAAGAGTTTGTTAAATTAATGACAATTCATAGTTCTAAGGGGCTTGAATTTGACTATGTATATCTTGCTGGGATGGAAGAGGGACTTTTTCCATCAATAAGTTATTATGATGTAAGCGAAGAAGAAATAGAAGAAGAAAGACGACTTTGTTATGTAGCTATAACGAGAGCTAAAAAAGAATTGATAATAACACATGCTTCTGAAAGAATGAAGTGGGGACAAACAGAAATGTTTGTAAAACCATCAAGATTTATATTTGAAATGGATCAAAAATGTATTGAATATTTGAATTTAAAATTAAAATCCTCAATTAATGGGACAACAAAATTTAGTTCTGGATTAAATAATAAAGTAGAAATAAATGCAAAATCTAAAATTGAAAACTTTAATCCGTTTACTGGAAAAGGTGGAATTATACAGAAAAAAACATCATTAAAGGCAGATGATGGGAAATATAAAGTTGGAGATTTAGTTAATCACATAAAATTTGGA
>CALHVR010000041.1 GCA_938037005.1 uncultured Leptotrichiaceae bacterium
GATTTTTTTCTATCTTTTTTATCAGTTTTTTTTCTATTTCTTGATTTTTTACCTTCTTTATTTCCTCCACCAGAAGCTCTTCCACCAGTTGCCTCTTCTACTAATGGTTTACTATCTTTTTTAGAATTTAAAGCTCTTAAAATATATTCAGCCTCTTGTAAAGGTACTGTAATAAATGAATATTTATCTAATATTTTAATATCTTTAACTTTTCTACCCGGAGTTTTAGCTTTTTTATTTAATAAATCTAATAATCTTCCCACATTATATCCATCTTTAGATCCTAATGCAATAAACAGTCTTGTTTTATCTTCAATTTTTACTTGAACATCCGCAATATCGCTGTAATTTTCTTCTAAAAACTCATCTTCATAAACATGTCTTAATACTGATGCCAATACTTCTGTTGGATTTTTACCTTCTAATAAATTTTTAGCTATATTTACATAACTTACATAATCTTCTTCTTTAATTATTTCTTCTACCCAAGCTTTTAACGCTTCCTTTTTAGCATTTAAAATTTCTTTTACATTTGGTATACTTTCTCTTTTTATATCTGTTTTTGTAACTTTTTTAATTTGTGATAATTTTTTAGCTTCTCTTGGAGTTACAAACGTAATGGCAATTCCTTTTTGCCCTGCTCTTCCAGTTCTTCCAATTCTATGAACATAAGATTCTGCTTCTTGAGGTATAGCGTAGTTAATTACATGCGTTAAATTACTTACATCTATTCCTCTTGCAGCAACATCTGTTGCAACTAAAATTGTTAATACTTTTTTCTTAAATAAATCTAATGCTTTTTGTCTTAATCCTTGTGTTATATCTCCGTGAATACACTCAGCATCATAATTTCTTGCTTTCAATTTATTTGTTACTTCATCAACTTCTGATTTTGTTCTACAAAAAACAATTCCGTAAAAGTTTTGTTCATAATCCAAAACTCTACATAATGCTTCAAATTTATCCTCTTGTTTAACTTCATAGTAAATTTGTTCTGTTAAATTTGTAGTCAATTCTTTTTTCTCTACTTTTAATAATTTATAGTTTTCCATAAATCTTTTTGCTATACTCATTATTTCTTTAGGCATTGTAGCTGAGAAAAATAACATCTTTTTCTCTTCATTCGTATGCTCTAAAATTGCCTCAATATCCTCAACAAATCCCATATTCAACATTTCATCTGCTTCATCTAATACAAAATAGTCTAAATTATTTACTTTTAAAACTTTTTTATTCATTAAATCCATAACTCTTCCAGGAGTTCCGACTACTATATCTACACCTTTTTTCAAGCTTTTTATTTGTTGCTCTATTGAAGCACCACCATATACTGCTTGAACTTTTATATCCATATCACCTTTTAACGAATATATTTCATCAGATACTTGATTAGCAAGCTCTCTTGTTGGTGCTAATATCAATGCTTTTACAGTTTTATCCGGTGTTATTGTTTCTATTATAGGTATCCCAAACGCTGCAGTTTTCCCTGTTCCCGTTTGTGCTTGTCCTATTAAATGTGTTCTTTCTTTTAATAATTCAGGTATTACTAACCTTTGAATTTCACTTGGTTCTTCAAAACCTTTTTTACTTAAGGCATTAAGCATGTCATAACTTAAGCCTAAATCTTCAAATCTTATTGACATTAATTTTTTTCCTTCTTTCTTATTTTAACTTTTTTATGATAACATATATTTTTGTAGTTTTCTACTTGATAATGATAAAATTATTGTTCCTACTATTAATATTGTAGATAACGCATTAATTACTGGTGATACTCCAAATTTTATCATAGAATATATTTGTACTGGTAATGTATTTGAATTTGTCCCAGTTACAAAACTTGTAATAACAAAATCATCTAACGATAATGTCATTGCCATTAAAAATGCCGATACTATTCCAGGCATCATAGCTGGTATAATCACTTTTGTTAATGTTTGAAATTCATTTGCTCCTAAATCTCTTGAAGCTTCAATTATTGAATAATCAAATTCATCCAATCTTGCCATAATTATAAACAACGAAAACGGAATATTGAATGTTGTATGTGCTATAAATATAGTTTTCATTCCTAACTCTATACCTTGATATGCCCCAATTTGCATGTTAAAAAATATTAATAATGCAACTCCTATTATCAAATCAGGCAATATAAGTGGTATATAATTTAAAAATTTAATATATCCTTTAATTTTTGAATTATACCATTTTATAGCTATTGCACCCAATGTCGCTACAAATACTGAAAATATTGACGATGTCAATCCTATTAATATACTTCTACCAAATGCTTTCCATAAATCTGGTGAATCCATAAATAATTCTACATACCATTTTAATGAAAACCCTTTTAATGCAAAGTTTTTTGATTCATTAAATGATAATACAACTAACATAATTATTGGCATATAGAAAAATATCATAACCAATACAAAAAATAATAGTGATACTCTTCTTTTATCTCCCATTATTCAGCCTCCTTATCCATTTTCATACTTATCCATACACCTATTGTAGTAATTATTATGAAAATTGTTGATATCGCTGATGCTGCTGGCCAATCTCTTAATTGAAACATTCTACTTGCAATTACATTTCCTAACATAATCCCATCAGTTCCTCCAACTAAATCGGGAACTGCATACGAACCTATAGCTGGAACAAGTGTAAATATAGTTGCTGTTACCAATCCTGATTTTATTCCTGGGAAAAATACTTTTACTAATGCTTGAAATTTATTTGCTCCTAAATCACTTGCTGCATCTAATAAGGCAAAATCAAATTTTTCTATTGCTGAATAAAGGGGTAAAATTGCATACGGTAAAAATACATAAACACTTATTATTATTACCGCTTTACTATTATACAATAATTCTAACGGCTTTCTCATCTTAAAAACTGTCATTAAAAATTGATTAACTATCCCATTATTTCCTAATATAGCAATAAATGAAAATACTCTTACTAAGAAATTTGTCCAAAATGGAACTATTATTAATAACAACCATAAACTTTTATATTTTGATCTTGATATAAAATATGCTGTTGGTATTGCTAAAAATAATGTTATTAATGTTATCCAAATAGAAATATTTAAAGTTTTTATTACTATCTTTGCTAAATCTGTTGAAGTGAATAACATTTTATATGAAGCAAATGTATGTTTAAAAGGAATCGCAACTCCGCCATATGCTCCTTTTTTCAAAATACTAAAATATAATATTATTAATGTAGGTATTCCAAAAAATAATGTCATCCAAACACTTATTGGTAAATAATATAACCATTTTAATAAATCAAACTTTTGTTTTTCTTTAATTTGTTGCAATTTAGTTCACCTCCACCAAATAAGCATCTTCATAATGCCAGTAGAAATAAACTTTTTCTTTCCATTCAAATTGTTCTTCTTCTGTTAAAAATTTTCTATGTTGATCATAGGCATTTATTATCGTTTCAGAACCTTCCATTTTTATGAATAATTTACTTTGAAATCCTGTATAAATTACTTCATCTACAGTTCCTTTTATTACTTTATAGTTATCATTATCCATATATTTAGGTTCTACATCTACTTTTATTTTTTCTGGTCTAAGTGTCAATTTAACTTTATCTCCTACTTTTACAGGTTTATCAAGTTCAATTTTAAATTTCCCAAACTCTTTATTTTCTGCATAACCATATTTATCATAAACTTCTGTAACTATTCCTTCAATAAAGTTCGTTTCACCAATAAAATCTGCAACAAATTTATTTGCCGGCATTTCATAAATTTCATTTGGAGTTCCTATTTGCAACACTTCTCCTTTATTCATAACAGCAATTCTATCCGAAACACTTAACGCTTCTTCTTGATCATGTGTTACAAACACAAATGTTATTCCTACTTCATCATGTATTGTATCTAATTCTATTAATAATTTTTGTCTTAATTTTGCATCCAAAGCTGAAAGTGGCTCATCTAGTAGTAAAACTTCTGGTTTACTTATTAATGCTCTCGCTATTGAAACCCTTTGTTTTTGTCCTCCTGATAAATTAGAAGGCATTTTATCTTTATGTTCTTGCAATCCAACTAATTCTAAATATTTCAATACTTCCTTCTCTATTTCCTTTTTATTTACTTTCTTTAATTTTAAAGGGAAAGCTACATTTTCATATACTGTCATATTTGGAAATAATGCATAATTTTGAAAAACTGTATTTACATTTCTTTCATTTGGCTTCAATTTATCTATAACATTACCATTTATAGAAATAGTTCCTGTATCTGGTGTTATAAATCCGGCAATCATTCTAAGTAACGTAGTTTTTCCACAACCTGATGGTCCTAATAACGAAAAAAACTCTCCTTTTTTAATTTCAATATTCACTCCTTTTAGGATTTCATCTTTCCCAAAAGTTTTTCTCACATTTTTTATTTCAAGATTTTTTTTCAATTCTCTCTTCTCCTTCCAACTCCCAACTGTTATTAATTTGTTACTCAATTTTCATTGAATTTAAAAATAAGTCTGTTTTATTTTTACAGACTTATTTATTATATCATATATTTAATAATTTATATAGTTGCTTTAATA
>CALHVR010000042.1 GCA_938037005.1 uncultured Leptotrichiaceae bacterium
TTTGATATAGATGATTTTGAAAAAGCAGAAAAAATTATTTTAAAAAATAAAGAGAACATATTACAATTAGCTAATAATTCTCATCCATCAATCGTTGTTCGTGGTGGTGGAGCTATTGACATTACAACAAAAATATTTAATGAAAAAAATAATTTATTTTTAGTTGTATACCTTATTGTTGATGTAAAAGAAGCTATGGGAGCAAATATTTTAAATAATATGTTAGAAGGAATTAAACCTTTACTTGAAGAGCTTACAAATGCTAAAGCATTAATGGGCATTTTATCAAATTACGCTACAAAATCTTTAGTAAAATCAACTTGTGCTATAGATATAAAATATTTATCAAACGATAAAAAAGAAGCTTTTAATATTGCTAAAAAAATTGAACTTGCAAGTGAATTTGCTAAAATAGACATTTATCGTGCTACAACTCATAACAAAGGAATTTTCAATGGAATTGATGCCGCCGTTATTGCCACTGGAAATGATTGGCGTGCAATTGAAGCTGGGGGACATGCTTTTGCTACAAAAAATGGAAAATATGAAGGTCTTACAACTTGGGTTTTTGATGAAACTAACAAAAAAATAATAGGAGAGCTTACTCTTCCTATGCCTATCGCTTCCGTTGGTGGTTCTATAGGTTTAAATCCTACAGTAAAAACTTCTTTCAATATTCTAAAAAATCCAGACGCAAAAACTTTAGCGAGTATTATCGTATCAATAGGACTTGCTCAAAATTTTGCTGCACTAAAAGCTTTAGTTAGTACCGGTATACAAAAAGGACACATGAAGTTACAGGCACGTTCACTTGCACTTTTTGCTGGTGCCAAAGATAATGAAATAGATATTGTCGTAGAAAAACTCCTTACATCTAAATTTATAAATTTAGATACAGCAAAAAATATTATTTTAGAAATTCGTAAAAATTAAACTTTATCCAATTATAATACAAATAATATAACAATTTAACTATAAAAAAATTGGGTCAAAATCATTTAAATGGACTTATTTAAACATACTAGATTTTGACCCATAATTTCATACAAAATATATACAACTTTTTCTTTATAGCATTTTTGTTAAATTTTTTTCTATTCTCACTGTTTATTTCTATCACTTGTAGTATACCTCATAAATTAAAAAAAGACAAAAATTTTAAAAGTACCTTTCACTTAACAATTACATTGTTTTGTTTCTAGGTACTTTTATTTTTTTATTATAATTTACTAATTACTTCTTCTGAAGTATTTTGTTGTAAGATTATATCTCTATGTTTTTGTGCATCTATATAATTAGTATTTCTAATTATTTTTTTCACCGGTAACATTGAAGATGCACTCATACTAAATGAATCTAATCCCATTCCTAATAATAATTTAGTTGCTTTTTTATCTCCAGCAAATTCACCACACATACTTACACTTATACCTGCATCATGAGCTGAATCTATAACTTTTTGAATTGCTTCTAGTACTGCAGGATTGAATGAGTTATATAATGATGAGACCATTTCATTTCCTCTATCTACTGCTAAGAAATATTGTGTTAAATCATTTGTTCCTATTGAGAAGAAATCGACTTCTTTAGCGAATTTATATGCAATAATTGCCGTTGAAGGAGTTTCTATCATAATTCCTACTTTTATGTTAGTGTCGTATACTTTACCTTCTGCATCTAATTCTTTTTTACATTCCTCTAATATCATATTAGCTTTTCTAATTTCATTAATTGAACTTATCATTGGATACATAATTTTAATTTGACCATATTGTGATGCTCTTAAAATAGCTCTTAATTGTGTTTTAAACATTTCTTTATTCTCTAATGAAATTCTTATCGCTCTATATCCTAAGAACGGATTCATTTCTTTTGGTAAATCTAAATATGGTAATTCTTTATCTCCACCAATATCCATTGTTCTTATTGTTAATGGTTTTCCTTTTAATTTTTCAGCAACAACTTTATACGCTTCATATTGTTCTTGCTCAGTAGGAAAATGATCAGAATCCATAAATAAAAACTCTGTTCTATATAATCCTACTCCAGATGCTCCTGCTTCAATAACTGCGTCTACATCTTTAGGACTTCCTATATTTCCCCAAATATCTACTTTTCTTCCATCTGGAGTTATTGCTTCTTCTGTTATTAATTTTTTAAGTTCTTCTTTTTCTTTTTCAATTTTTTCTTTTTTATCATTGTATTCTTTTATTACATCTTCAGCTGGATTTAAAAATAAAACTCCTGCTTCACCATCCATTACAACAGCTTCACCTTCTTTAACTTCAGATAAAACACCTTTAACTCCTACTACTGCTGGTAATTCTAAAGATCTTGCCATTATAGCTGAATGTGCTGTTTTTCCTCCAACTTCTGTGATAAATCCAACACAATTTTCTAAATCTAATTGAGCTGTATCTGATGGAGTTAAATCATATGTAACTACAACTGTATTTGGTTCTAAATTACTTAAATCTTTAATTTTAATTCCTAAAATATTTTTTAACCATCTTTTTCCTATATCTTGTAAATCTGCAGCTCTTTCTCTCAAGTATGGATCTTCTAAAGCCGAAATCATAGCACAATATTCTTCAATTCCATCACTTAATGCTTTTGCTGCTGGTAATCCTTCCCCTTTGATTTTATCTTGAACTTCCATAATTAAATCTTCATCTTCAAGAAGCATGATATGACCATCAAAAATAGCAGCTTTATCTTCTCCCATTTTTTCTTTTACTTTTTCTCTAATTGCAATCAATTGTGTCTTAGATTTTTTTAACCCCTCATCTAATTTCGTCAATTCACTTTCAACTGTTGAGTCTACTGTTTTAACTTCAGGTATTATCATTTCTTCCTCAATAAATAATAATACTTTTCCTATTGACACTCCTTCTGAAGCTCCAATTCCTGTTAATCTTCTCATATCTTCTCCTCTTCATAAATATAAATACATTTTTTTAATATCTAATTTTATTATACCATAATTTTTATTTTTTGCAAATTAGAAAAGTTTACTTATATATCTCAATTTCTCTGTTGCTTTATTTTTAATCTTAACTCTTTAACTATTTCTCCTTTTCCAAATTCTGTTGCCATATCCATCGCAGTACCTCCTTTATAATCTTTTATTCTCGGATCTGCACCTCTATCTAACAATAATTTAACTATTTCTACATTATTTTTTAAAACAGCCTCTTGTAAAGCAGTAAATCCATCATTTTGACTTTGAACATTTACAAGTTTTGGGTATTTATCTAATATCATTTTAATTGCTTCAATATTTTCATAATATGCTGCTGTATGTAACGATAACTTACCTAGCCCAGGATATTCGGAATAAACACTTGCACCATTATCAAGTAAAAATTTCACAATTTCATTATTTTGACTTTCTATTGCAACTATTAATGGTGTAAATCCTTTTTTATTTTTAGCATTTACATCTATAAAATTATTTTCATTTATACCTACATTGAAAATTTCTGAATTTTTTGGCCCATAATTATTTTTACTTTCTTCCTCATTCTCATTTTGTAATTTCACCTTTTCTTTTGTCCATAATCTGGACGTAATATATTTATTGTTTCCTTTTTTTATATTATTAAATAAAGCTTCTAATTTTTCTTCTTTTTCCAGCTCTTCTTTATATTTTTCTACATAATTTTTTGAATTATTTTTTTTTAAATTTACATTATATTTTATTTCATCTGCTAATAAATTTACACTTATTAAAGTTAATATTAATATTACAACTTTTTTCATTTTTTACACCTCACCAAAAATTATAACATAAATACTTTTTTATGTCATTAAAAGAATTGGATATTTTTTATAAAGAAAAAAGTTTACATAAAGTAAACTCTTTCCGTTCATTATTAAATTTTTTATACACTATTTTTACATTTTCCCGTTGTTAAAATTTCATTCAAATTATCAAAACTTGTTTCTATCATATTTGATAAGGCTTCATCTGTATTTGAACCAATATGTGGAGTAACTAATACTTTAGGATAAAAATCTATTATCTGTCTTACAACTTGATCATGAATTTGATTTCCATTTTCATGATTTTTAAAGAATAATTTAGATTCATTATCAAACACATCTGTTGCATATCCACCTAATTTGTTAGATTTTAATGCATCTAATACTGCTTCATTTGATTGTAATTCTCCACGAGCCGTATTTATTAAAATTGCTCCTGTTTTCATTTTTGAAATAAATTCTGTATTAACAAATTTATCATTTTGTCCTGCAATATATGGCATATGCAAACTTATAATATCCGATTGTTCCAGTAAATCATCTAATTCAAGAAATTTTACTGTTTGTTTAGCTTCATCACTTTGATATACATCATATCCTAGTACTTCCGCTCCCAATCCTTTAAATAATTTTGCTTCAGTTAATCCAATTTTACCTACTCCAATTATTCCAACTTTACAATTTCTAATTTCTTTACTAAACATTGTAGGTGTTACTCTAAAGTCATATTTTGCCGTTCTTTCAACTGTGTAAGCCGTATGTCTCAACAACATCATAGCTAAAGTTAACGATAATTCAGCTATTGCATTTGGAGAATACCCTGGAACTCGTGCCACTTTTATTCCCAATTTTTCTGCAGTTTTCAAATCTATATTATTTATTCCGGCTGCTCTTGTAAAAACATATTGAATTCCATAGCTCGATAACATCTCTAAATTTTCTGCATTTGCTGCACAAATTCCACGTACTATTACAGCATCACTTCCTTTAGCTTCTTCTACATTTTCTTTAGACATTAAATTTTCTACTAAATTTAATTCATATCCATATTTATTCAATTTATGAAAAAATTCTACTTCATTTTTACGAACTCCATAACATGTTACTTTAAATCCCATATTTACACCTTCTTTTCTCGTAAATCTATTCTATACTTTTTTTAAATTTTTATATTTTTAGAAAATTCCTAAAGCTCCAATAACTTGAACTATTACAATCCAAATTGGTGCCATTATTACAGCTCCAATTGTTGCTAATAATGATGTATTTGAAGCCAATACGGCATCTTTATCAAAGTTAATTGCATAAGCTGCAGCAACTGTTGCTGGAGGAGTTGCCATCATAATAACTACTGTTCCAACTCCAATTAAATTAATTGGTAATCCTATCATTTTTAATACAAATAAACATACAATATTTAATGCTGGTATTATCAATAATTTTACAAAAGTGTAATACCAAGTTGGTTTATCTGACATTGCTTTTTTAAAGTCTACTGATCCTAAAGTTGATCCAATTGCAAGCCACGCTAACGGTGATGCCAATCCTGCTAAATATTTTAAAATCGCAGCAAATTGTGGTAATGTTTTATCAAATCTCAATATTGCAAAGTTTTTAGTTACATCTTCTAAAGTTTTTTCATCTTTAAATGTTACAGCTACTTGCGGTAAACTTGACTGGAATAACCAAATAAATAATCCTAAGAATGTCGCAATTACTATTGGATTTAAAAACATTGTTTTTATATTATTTTTATTCATTTTTAATCCACTCATTTTTATATATCCGTAAGAATATAAGAAAATTCTATACCCTATATTGAAAATTGAAGCATATAACGCTCCTTCCTTCCCGTAAATCGCTGTTACTATTGGTATACCAAAGAAAGTTGTTGAACCAAATATTGATAACACTCTCATTGTATCTTGTTGTCCACCTTTAAATTTTTTAAATAACGGAATAGATACAAAAATTAATAAAATATAAACTAATAATCCCCAAATCAATAATCCCATTCCTGTTGTAAATGTTTCTTTTTTTATATCCGCTAAGAACGAATTAAATGCTAATGCCGGTAATGAAACTGACAATACAACATTTGTCAATACTTTTGC
>CALHVR010000043.1 GCA_938037005.1 uncultured Leptotrichiaceae bacterium
TTCATTATAGTGAGTTGCTTTTAATGCACGTTCCCTTTGTTCAACTGTCACTTCAGGAATGTTACGTTTAACATAAGAAAAAGAGCGTGGTACTGGAACATCAAGTAAATATTCTTTCATAATATACCTCCTAAATTATATAGTACCCCGGTTGTCAATGAATGATTAGCGGACAGCACTCTTTTATATTTTAAATAATATTTTAATATATCAAATAATAAAATAACTACTAATGAAACTGTAATTATAAGACCTAGTCCTTTTTTCTTTAAAGACATAACAACAACTATCATCATTCCAACAAATATTTTTAGAAAATCAATCATCTTTGTCCCACCAGAAGTAAAAATCCCAGGAAAAACTAAAAGCGTTAAAACAGAATATGGTAATGCTTCAAAAAATTTATTTATAAATTTGTTATTTTCAGGTATTTTTACTAATAATGGGAAAAGTCTAATTCCGACTGTTAGCATTGCTGCAAAAATAATTAATCTTAAAACTTCAAAATTATTCATTTACTTTGTCCTCCTCAAAATGTCTTAAAGCATATATTGTACTGGCAGTTATCATTATTATTATCATAATCCAACCTATACTCAATTTATTTAATATTGGTAAATAAAACAGTAATCTCATTATAATTACATAACCAACTACTTCTATATATTTTATTTTATCTTTTAATGCTGAAATAATTAAACTGAAATATGTTGCATAAAGTACAAAGCTCATGCTAGTTCTAAACATTTCCGGTATTAAATTCCCAAATAATGAACCACATACAGAACTTAATCCATAAGCAAAATACGGTATCGTATTAAGACCTATTGCATACCAAACATTATTTATTCCTCTTAAATTAAAATATGTCACCGTTTCATCTGTAAGACCTATCCCCGTCAATATTTTTTCAAAAATTGATGTTCCGTCTTTTAATTTTCTAAAAACTGTAATATTTAACAATAAATATCTTAAATTTATCATAAATATTGCAATCAAAATTTCTATTATTGTAGCATGTTGCTCATAAACTGTTTTTAACAACATTGATTCTGCTGCTCCAGCATAAATCCCAAAAGACAAAACGGCATCAAGTGGAGTTGACATTCCAAAGTTTTTTGATATTAATCCTATCGTTATACCAAAAGGAATATACGCAACACCTATTCCAATTCCATCTTTTAATCCTTTTAAATAAAATTTCGATTTATTCATTTTTTTAATCTTAAACCTTCCAAAATATTTATATAATATATCATAAAAAATAACAAATAAAAATATGCAACAATATACGCTACATACTTTTATTTTACACTATTTTTTCCCAAATTGTATTTCATTTAATCCATCTTGTGCTGCTTTTATGACTTCTATATCAGATAATTTTTCAGCTGTTATCAATGCCTTTTCCATCCAATACTTCGCTTTTCTATTATTTTTTAAACGATAATATGTATAACCCAAATTATTTTGTGATTTTGCATGATTTTTTTTAGCTGGTTTTTCATACCATTTAATCGCTTCTTTGTAATTTCCTTCACTTGAAGCTAAAGTTCCTAAATTAAACATCGCTTCCATATTTTTTTCATTTGATGCTTTAACATACCATTCTTTTGCCTTTGCATAATCTCTAAGATTTTCATATATTAAACCAATATTAAAATAAATATCTCCTCGCTTCACTTTTTCAGCTAATTCTAAAAATAATTTTAAAGCTTCGTTATATTTTTGTTGCGAATAATATAATTCAGCCAGTTTCTGTTTTGATTCAACATCACCTTCTTCAACTATTTTCAAATACAATTCTTCTGCTTTTTTTTCATCACCAAATATTACATATAATTTAGCTAAAATCTTTTTAGCTTTAATATTCGCTTCATCATCTTTTACAATTTTTTCAAAAAGTTTAACACCTTCTTTTATATTTCCATTCTTTATTTCTGTATTCGCTATTTCTAATATCTTATCTTTTTCTTCCTTACTAATTTCTGAAAAACTTATTGCCGTTATAGAAAAAAAGCAAAATATAATTATCAATATTTTTTTCAATGTCTTTTCTTCCTTTTCTCTAATCTCATACTTTTATTTTATCATATTTCCTAATTTTTTTCAAAGTTTTTTTTTTTTTTTTTAGCGGGAAGTCAATAAAAACAACGCTTCCAGCGTTTGTATCATTTTATATTTTTTAGCTATTTTTCTAAGCTAATTCTAATTTATTTTGTATAAGCAATAGCTTCAATTTCTACTAAAGCACCTAATGGTAATTTCCCTACTTCAAAAGCCGATCTTGCTGGATAAGGTTGTTCAAAATATTGTCCATAAATTTCATTTACTGCCTTAAAATCATCAATATTATCTAATAAAACTAATGTTTTAACTACATTTGACATTGTTAGTCCATTATTTTCTAAAATTGCTTTTAAATTTTCTAATGCTTGTCTTGCTTGCTCTTCCACTGTAACACCTTCAATTTTACTTGTTTCAGGATTAATTCCTAGTTGTCCTGATATATATAAGTAGTCTCCTGCTTGCCTAAAAGCTGAATAAGGACCTACTGCATTCGGTATTTTTTTCATATTTCCTCCTGTTTTTATTTTAATATAGTCTTATTCTATCATATTTTTTTAATTTTATAAATATTTTTTATAACAAAATTTATATTCAATATTTGTTGACTTTTTTATTTTTCAAGTTATACTAGTAATGAGGTAAGAGAGGACGTGGTTTTATGAAAATTATTATTAGCGGAAAACACTTAAAAATTACGGATGCAATAAAAAATTATACAGAAGAAAAAATTAATAAAATTTCTAAGTATACGGATGCTATTACAGAAGTTGATGTCGTCTTATCTGTTGAAGATACTAAATCAAGCGGACAAATACATAAAGCAGATGGACTAGTTTATGCAAGTGGAACAAAAATAAAAGTAGAAACGGAAAATACTGATTTATATGCTGCAATTGATGAATTAGAAGAAAAACTTGAAAGACAAGTTAGAAAATATAAAGAAAAACAAAAAGATTTTACAAAAAAAGGTTAATCAATATAGGTAGTCATTAATATTTAATTTATACTTCAAAAAATGGGAATCATAAATTCCCATTTTTATTTATATAAACTTATTCAAAACTTGTTCTTTTAATTTTCTAAAAGCTCTAGCTCTATGACTTACAGTAACTCTTTCTTCCATTGTTGCTTCTCCAAATGTTTTCTCTAACTCATATGAGAAAAATACTGGATTATAGCCAAATCCATTTGTTCCTTTTCTTTCAAATATAATTTCTCCCTCAACTTCACCTCTAAAAGATTGTACTGTCCCATCTGGTTTTGCAATACTTACAACCGACACAAATTTAGCTTGTCGTTCTTCTTGAGGAATATTTTTCATTTCATTTAATAATTTATCTATATTTGTTGAATCTGTAGCATTTTCTCCAGAATATCTTGCAGAATAAATTCCAGGTGCTCCGTCTAATGCCTCTACACAAAGTCCAGAATCATCTGAAACTGTTATCATTCCTGTATATTTTGCTATTTCTAATGCTTTTTTCACTGAGTTTTCTTCAAATGTTTCTCCGTCTTCTACAACATCTGGAAAATTTATTTCCTCATCTAAAAAAGAAATTACTTCTATATTCATATTTTCTGTTAATTTCTCAAAATCAGCTACTTTCCCCTTATTTTTAGTTGCTAAAATTATTTTCATCTTTTCACAGTTATCTTTTTGATAACTAACTCCCTCCATTTAATTTTTATTATTATATTTATCAAAATTAGATTTAACAATTTCATTCACAATTATATGTATTTTTTTTTGATTATTTCTTTCTAAATTTTTATAATCTATTGGTTTATCAACTATAACTTTCACATTTTTTCCACCATGAATTTTAAGACTTTGTTTTGATTGAATATCATATGTACCAATAATAGTTATCGGTATTATTCTTACTTCTGAATCTATCGCCAATTTAAAACTTCCTTTTTTAAACTCTCCAACTTCTCCATTTTCACTTCTTGTCCCTTCAGGAAAAATTACATACGAATTACCATTTTTTACCATTTGAATAGCATTTTTCATATCTTTCATACCTTGTCTGGCATTTTTTCTATCTAAAAATATACAATTTAGACCTTTCATCCAAATACTCAATATTGGCCAATGTTTCATCTCTTTTTTAGCAATAAATCCAAAATTTATCGGTAAATAACCTGCTAAAGTAGGAATATCTAAATTACTTTGATGATTTGATATTAAAATTACAGGCTCATCATTTTTTACTATATTTTTTATATCTTCTTCCGAATCATTTTCATAAATTATTTCTACTTTTGCTTTTGCTGCCCAAATAAGACCAATACTCCAGTTCCTACAAACTTTTCTTGCAAACTTTTTAGCTTCCTTACCTTTTTTCATTAATAACACAGGTATTCTAAATACTGCTCCATATAAAAGCATTCCTACTAATGCTATATGATAAAATATCGTTCTCATAATATTTATATAAAATTAATAATTTTATATTTTCCTCCTTATCATTTTTATTCACAAAATTCTCCATACTCTTTATATTCTTTCAACTTTTCAATTATTTTACTAAATTCAAATCCTTGTCTTAAAAGGTATTGTATTAACTTTTTTTCATCTTTATTTATACATTTTTTTATAGCTATTTCTAATTTTTTTATTTCAACAGATTTTTGTCCATTATTTTCCTCTTCATCTAAATAATTATAAGCATTTTCAATTATTTCTTTACTTATCCCTTTTTGATACAACTCAAAATTTATTCTTTGCTTTCCATATTTTTTATTTTTTATATATGTTAAAGCATAATTAAAATCATCAATATACCCTAATTCTTCAAGTTTTTCGACTGCTTTTTGTATCATTTGAATATTTTTATATTTTTCTTTAAGCTTTAATATAATTTCTTTTTTTGTCCTATCTCTTAAAGACAATAAGAATATCCCTTTTTCAACAGCTGCATCATAAATAATTTCATTATAATATTCATTAATATTATCTCCAATTTTTAAATTATATCTCATTCTAATTAAAGGACTTATATCTATAATTTCGCCTGTTGATAAATAAAGTTTATTTTTTTTTATTTGCTCTATAATCATTATTCAATGTCTAATCCTTCATCTTCTATTTCAATTTCTTCTATTTCTTCAATTTCATCTACTTTCTCTTTTTTAGATGTTTTCAAAGTTTTTTCTTCCGTCTCTACTGGTTCAATATCTTCATTTTCTACTGAATAATCAGGTTTTATTTTTGCTAATACTTCTGCTTCTAATTTATTATAAAGTTCTTTATCCTCTTTTAATAAATTTTCAACATTTATCTTTCCTTGTCCTAATTTTTTATCTCCATAACTAAACCAAGATCCACTTTTTGCAACTATATCTAATTTTATTGCTGCATCTAAAACTTCTCCTACTTTAGAAATCCCTTTTCCATACAATACACTAAATCTTGCTTCTTTAAATGGTGGTGCAACTTTATTTTTTGTAACTTTAACCGATACTTCGTTCCCTATTATCTCTTCACCTTGTTTTACAGATCCGATTCTTTTAACTTCCATTCTTACAGATGAAAAGAATTTTAACGCTCTCCCTCCAGACGTCGTCGTTTGTGGTCCCGGTGTAAATGAAAATCCTCCTATTTTTTCTCTAATTTGGTTAATAAATATCATTACTGTATTTGATTTTGCAATACTTCCCGTCAATTTTCTCAATGCTTTTGACATTAATCTTGCTTGCAATCCCATTTGTTGATCGGCCATTTCTCCTTCAATTTCAGCTTTTGGCACTAAAGCAGCAACCGAATCTACAACTATTACATCCATCGCACCGCTTCTAACTAACATATCTGCTATTTCTAAAGCTTGTTCTCCAGTATCTGGTTGTGAGATTAACAATTCATCAATTTTTACTCCTAATGCTTTAGCATAAACTGGATCTAACGCATGCTCTGCATCTATAAATGCAACAACTCCTCCTTCTTTTTGTGCTTCAGCTATTATATGTAAAGCCAATGTTGTTTTCCCTGATGATTCTGCACCATAGACTTCAATTATTCTTCCTCTTGGTACTCCTCCAATTCCTAAAGCTATATCTAAATTTAAACTTCCTGTAGAGATTGCTTTAATTTCCATTTTTTGATTTTCTCCAAGTCTCATTATAGCTCCAGCACCATAACTTTTTTCTATTTGTGCTAATGTATCTTTTATCGCTTTTTCTTTTTCTAATGTTTCTTTATCTTTTTTTTCTTCTACTGCCTTTTTTCTAGCCATTTATTTTCATTCTTAATTTTTTTATTAAGAATACTCCTCCTTTTATTTTAGTATTTATTTTCTTATTATTAGTATATTTTATACCCTTAACTTCCCCTCTCCTTTCTTTATATATTATACCAAACTTTACTTAAAATATAAAGATATTTATAATAAAAAAAGATCTTATAAAATTCAATTTATAAAATCTTTTTGTTTTTATATTATTATCTTTTTTATTTCATTTTTTCAACTTCAGATAAAACTGCTGATGCACCTTGTACTTTACTTGCAACTGCTTCTTTTAATATTGCTATTGCTTCTGCTTTTCTACCAGTTGAAGCATAAACTTGACCTAATAATACTTTAGCTTCGTCATTTTTATCTTCGCTTATTGCTTTTTTCAAATATTTTTCAGCTGATGCAGTTTCATTAATATTAAATAAAAGAACTCCTAAATTTCTATTTACATTTTCTTTTATTAGTGATTTTAAATCTGTATAAGTTTTAGTTATATTTGCAGTATCTTTTTTATTTTCATATATCGCCAATAAAATCAATTTTTGCTCTACTGCATTTGGTTCTTTATCTGTTATTTTTTTGAAATATGTTATTGCTTTATCATAATCTTTATAATTATAATAGAATTTACCCATTACATCAAATAATTCTAATTCTTTATCTCCTGTTTTAGCATTCATATCCAATAAAATTCTTTCAGCTTCTACTTTATTATTTTGTTGCATAGCAATTTGAACTAATATCATTCCTGAATTTAACATTCCATCTACTGATTGACCATATGACTCAGTCAAATACTTTTTAGCTTCATCTAATTTGTTTAATACTACATACACTCTTCCAACATTATAATTTACTACTGATTTGAATTGATTATCATGTTGTTGTGCCATTACTGATTTATATTTTTCTATAGCTTTTGCTTCTCTATTTGTTTGTAAATACATTGCTATATAACTTGAAGCATATAAAGCATTTTCTCCTTTTGTTTCTGTTTCTAAATATTTTAATTGTTTTTCTTGTTCTGCAATATCATTTTCAACTGTTGCAATTTCATATAAAATTTCTGCCGTTGCTAATTTTTCTTCTTTTGTCAAATTAACATTTTTCCAAGCTTGATTTGCATATTTTTTAGCATTCGTAACATCCCCTGCTTGTAAATATAACATTCCTAATTGTAAATCAGCTTTTTTAGCATAGTCTTTATCTCCTGAAGTAGATACTTTTTGTAATAAAGTTACACCTTCTCTAACTTTATTTTCATTAAATAATTTTTCTGCATTTGCATAATCATCTTTAACAGCTGCATATCCTAATGCACTTATACTTAATATTCCTAAAACTACTAATAATTTTTTCATTTTTCACCTTTTCCTTTATCATCTTTAATTTACACTTCTTTAATTTTTATTATTTTCTTAAATCATCTACAATTTCTGTTTTAGAAGCTGTTTTCTCATCTACATTTTTTATAATTTTAGCTGGTGTCCCTGCTACTACAACTCCCGATGGCACATTTTCAGTAACAACTGAACCTGCCGCTACAACTGAACCTGCTCCAATTCTAACACCTTCTAATACTACTGCATTAGCTCCTATTACAACATTATCTTCAACAACAACTGGATCAGCTGAAGGTGGCTCTATTACTCCTGCTAAAACTGCTCCTGCCCCTATATGGCATTTTTTACCAACTTTAGCTCTTCCACCTAAAACAACATTCATATCAATCATTGTTTCTTCTCCAATTTCAGCTCCTATATTTATAACTGCCCCCATCATAATAACAGCTCTATCTCCAATAGTCACTTTATCTCTAATATATACTCCCGGTTCAATTCTTGCATTTATTCCTTTTAAATCAAGCATTGGCACACCCGAATTTCTTCTATCATTTTTTAAATGATAATTTGTTAAATTATTATCTTTTATAACTTTTTCAATATTTTGCCAATCGCCAAACACAATTTTCAAGCCTTCTTCTCCAATTACTTTACAGTCATGTGTTTTTGTAATTATTTCATCGGTATACAATTCAACCGGTGTTGTTTTTTCTGCATTTGCTATATATTTTATTATTTCTTTTGATTTTTCTAATTCGGTCATTTCAATATAATGTAAATATTACATCCTCCTTTCTTAAATAAAATTTGAAATTATTTTATTCCCAAAACGTCTTTCATAACATATTTTCCAGGCTTCTTATCTTTCAAATACATTATACCTTTTACTGCACCATCAGAAAACATTTTTCTCGATAATGCTTCATGTTTTATTTCTATTACTTCATCATTTTTAGTAAAAATTACTGTATGTTCACCAACAATATTACCACCTCTTATTGCGTGAACACCTATTTCTTTTTCTTGCCTTTTGCTATTTCCTTCTCTACCATAAATAACATTATATTTCTCCGGCAAATTTTCTTGTATAACTTCTAACAATGTGGCTGCTGTTCCACTTGGTGCATCTATCTTTCTGTTATGATGTTTTTCTATAATCTCAATATCAAAATCGCTTAACAATTTTGTAGCGTATGCTACTATTTCATTTAAAACTGTTACCCCTAACGATGTATTTGTTGCCTTTATTAGAGGAATTTTTTTTGAAGCTTCTTCTATTTTTAATAATTGTTCAGTAGAATGTCCAGTCGTTGCTAAAACCAAAGGTACTTTTCTTTGGATAGCATATTTTAGCACATCTTCCATTAAAGAATAATGAGAAAAATCTATAATCCCATCAAACAATATACTTTCATCTTCTAAATTTAAGAAATTTCCTTTTCCTAAAGGATCTACAAATCCTACAAATTCATTTCCCGAAGCAATAACCGAATCTTTAACATATTGAGCCATTACTCCAGCTCCATAAACTACTATTTTCATATAACTCCTCTATTTATTCAAACCAGACGAAGTTAAATTAGATGACCCGATTTTATCAATTTCATATATAGTTTCTGAAGCACCTACTTGTCTCATTCTTACTATAACTTCTTTTGTATATTTTTCATATTCTTCCGGTGATAATCTGTTTAAAAATTCCTCACTATCAGGAACTAAATGAGAAGAATTAATATATTTAATTATTTGATTTGTATTTTCATCTACTCTCACTGTTCCCCAAGTTAAATCTAAATTATTTGAAATTTGATTTATTGGAACTAATGTTTGAGTAGAACGAGATATTTCTACATAGTTTCCATAAGTATCTTCATAACCTATTAATGCTTCATAATTTTGACTTGCCTCTACATTTGTTATAAAATGCGATCCTATTCTTTCATGTCTTGTAATTTTTCTATATTCATGACCATCTTTTAATATTTTAATTATAATATCATCTGTAACATTATTCTCTTCTTTTAACTTTTTAAATGTATCTTCTCTAATTTCCCAGTAAGCATATAACGTCGTAGGATTTTTAGGCATAAGTACAATTTCATCTACGAAATAAAATTCAGGTAAATATCTTTTATCAAAATAAATATCTTCTTGAATTACACTATATTTTGATTTATTAATTTCTGTTTCTATTTCTCTTAATTTTATATTTTCTTGATTTAATTCTCTAAATCCAAAATTAATTTCTTTATCTTTTACTTTAAATCTATATCTTTTTTTCAATTTTTTCATTAATTTAGGATTAGGATAATTTCTATAAAATCTTCTGCTTCTATCTCTGTAAAGAGGTATTTTAGAAAAATCAATTTCTTTAACTTTTTCTACTTTTTTTGTTTCTTCTTCTCCCAAAATTTTATCTTCATTTATTTCTTTTTTAGCTTTACGAATATACCCTCGTTTTTCTAATTTTTTAATGATATTTTCTCTATTAAAGATTAATCCCAAAAAAAGCTTTTCTGACTTTCCTAAAGCTGTTAATTCTTTATCTGTCATTTCATCTAAATACTTCATATTCTATAACCTCCTAAACAAAATTAAGTTCTTAAGATATTATACCATACTTAGATGTATATGTCATTTTATTTTGATAAATTTTCACGAATTTTTCTTTTGGTATCGATAATATCTTTATTTTCAAATTTTCTTTTACGAGTTGCAGCTTGAATAGCTTTCTCTTTAGCAAGTCTTTTTGCTTCTAATTGACTCATTTCAACTACTTCTTCCCCTAAAACTACAACTTTATCTTGACGTACTTCTAAAAAACCACCATCTACAAAATAACTTGTTTCCGTTTTATCGGCTTCTCGAACTAACATTTCCCCAGTCCCGAGAATATTAACATAATTTATATGCTTTGCTAATATTCCTATATCACCTGCCACTGTACGGACTTTTGCAAAAACAACTGGTTTTTCAAATACTAATCCTTCAGGAGTTACTACTTTCAAAATATATTCTTGTTCCATAATTTCTCCTTATTATTCGCTCATTAATTGTGCTGCTTTTTTCACAGCTTCTTCAATTGTTCCAACGTAAAGGAATGCTTGTTCTGGTATTTCGTCATGCAATCCTTCCAAGATTTCTTTAAATCCTCTTATTGTTTCTCTAAGTGGAACGTATTTACCTTTCATTCCAGTAAATTGTTCTGCAACTGAGAATGGTTGAGAGAAAAATCTTTGAATTTTTCTTGCTCTACTTACAACTAATTTATCTTCTTCATCAAGTTCATCCATACCTAAAATTGCGATTATATCTTGTAATTCTTTATATTTTTGTAACACTCTTTGAGTCTCTCTTGCAACTCTATAATGTTCAAGCCCTACAATTTCAGGTTCTAACATTCTTGAAGTCGATTCTAACGGATCAACTGCCGGATAAATTCCCAACGAGGCTATCGATCTTGATAATACTGTTGTTGCATCTAAATGTGAAAATGTTGTTGCTGTCGCTGGATCTGTTAAGTCGTCTGCTGGTACATATACAGCTTGAACCGATGTTATTGACCCCATATTTGTTGATGTAATTCTTTCTTGTAAAGCTCCCATTTCTGTCGCTAAATTAGGCTGATATCCAACTGCTGATGGCATTTTTCCTAATAATGCCGAAACTTCAGCTCCAGCTTGAGTAAATCTAAATATATTGTCCACAAATAACAATACATTTTGTCCTTCTTTATCTCTAAAATATTCAGCCATTGTAAGTGCAGTCAATCCAACTCTAAGTCTTGCACCAGGCGGTTCATTCATTTGACCATATATTAGAGCTGTTTTATTTAAAACTCCACTTTCTGTCATTTCGTTATAAAGGTCACGTCCTTCTCTTGTTCTTTCACCTACTCCGGCGAAAACAGATAAACCTCCATGTCCTTTTGCTATATTATTAATCAATTCTTGAATAAGTACAGTTTTTCCTACTCCTGCTCCTCCAAATAAACCAATTTTTCCACCTTTTAAATACGGTGCTAATAAATCTACTACTTTTATTCCTGTTTCTAATATTTCTGTTTCTGTTCCTAATTGATCAAATGTCGGTGCTGGTTTGTGAATCGATTCTTTTTCCACATCATCCAAACTTTCTCCATGATCAACAGTTTCTCCCAATACGTTAAATATTCTTCCTAAAGTTTGTCTTCCTACCGGAACTTGTATCGGTTTTCCTGTATCTATAACTTCTATTCCTCTTTTTATTCCATCTGTCCCAGACATTGCAATCGCTCTTACAATATCATTTCCAGTATGCGAATAAACTTCCGCTACTAATTTTGTTCCATCTTCTTTATAAACTTCTAAAGCATTATAAATTTCTGGTAATTCATTTTCAAATTTCACATCTATAACGGGTCCAATTACTTGAACTAATTTCCCTTTATTCATCATTCGACCTCCTTTGTTCTTATTTTAAAGCATTTGCTCCACCGACAATTTCCGTCAATTCTTGTGTAATTGCTGCTTGTCTTTCTCTATTGTATTTTAAAGTTAATTTATTTATCATTTCTTGTGCATTATCACTTGCTTGTTGCATTGCAGACATTCTAGCTGAATGCTCACTTGCCGTATTTTCAAGTAATGCTTGATATAATTTTATATTCAATGCCTTTGGAGTAAATCTTCTTAACACTTCACTTTCTGAAGGCTCAAAAATATACTCTCTATTTGTTGATAAATACTCTCTTTTCAATTTTATTGGAAGAACTTTTTCAACTTCCAAATTATATTTTATTGCTGAAATAAATCTTGAATAAAGCAAATAAACTTCATCATAGTGATTTTTCATATATAAATCTACTATTTTTTCACTTATTTCTCTACCTTTTTCAAACATTATTTCCGGAATTAATTGACTTAATTCAGCATCAATTAATATCCCCTTATTTTTACAATAGTCTTTCGCTTTTCTCCCAATGGCTATAACTGATACTTCTTTATTTTCTAGTTTAAATTGTTTTTGCATTTCTTCAAATTTTCTAAAAGTTGAAGTATTAAAAGCACCACACAATCCTCTATCAGAAGTCATCATTATAACTCCAATTTTTCTTACTTCTTTTTTTCCATCAAAAATAACATGTTTATTATTTTTCATACTTCCAACTAAATTATCAAAGGCAACATCAATAGTATGTGCATATTCCCTCGAATTTAATGTTAACTCTTGATATTTTTTGAATTTTGTTGATGAAATAATATTCATAGCACGTGTAATTTGATTTGTATTTTTTACACTTCCTATTCTTTCTTTTATTTCCTTCATATTTCCTGCCATGAATAATCACCTACCATATATAATTTTGTCTATATTCTGTAATATATTCATTCATTAACTCTTTTAATTCATCAGTTACTTCTTTTTTCTCTTTAATAATTTCTAAAATTTTATTTCCTTCAAGATTTTTTATTAAATCATTTTCAAATTTTCTTACTTTTTCTGTTGGAATTTCATCAAAGAATCCGTTTGTTACAGCATAAAATGATACAACTTGTTCTTCAACTGAATATGGACTATATTGCGATTGTTTTAACACTTCCATAATTTTAGCTCCTCTATTTAGCTGATCTCTTGTTGCTTTATCTAAATCTGATCCAAATTGTGAAAATGCAACTAATTCTGTATATTGAGCTAACTCTATTTTAACTTTTGCAGCTACTTGTTTCATAGCTTTAATTTGTGCTGCTCCTCCAACCCTTGACACTGAAACTCCTGCATTTATCGCCGGTCTAAATCCTGAATTAAATAAATCTGTTTCTAAGAAAATTTGTCCATCAGTTATTGAAATAACATTTGTTGGAATGTACGCTGCAATATCTCCAGATTGTGTTTCTATTATTGGTAATGCTGTTATACTTCCACCACCTAATTCATCACTAAGTTTTGCAGCTCTTTCAAGTAATCTTGAATGTAAATAAAATACATCTCCCGGATATGCTTCCCTACCTGGCGGTCTTTTTAATAATAATGACATTTCTCTATAAGCAACTGCATGTTTTGATAAATCATCATAAATAATTAAAACATGTTTCCCTTGTTCCATAAAATATTCTGCCATTGAAGATCCTGCATAAGGTGCAATATATTGTAATGAGGCTGCTTCAGATGCTGTTGCCGTTACTATTATTGTATAGTCTAGTGCATCTTTTTCTTCTAATTTTCTATATATTTGTGCAACAGTTGATCTTTTTTGCCCTATAGCTACATACACACAAATTACATTATTATTTTTTTGATTTATTATAGTGTCTATTGCTATTGCTGTTTTACCTGTTTGTCTATCACCTATAATAAGTTCTCTTTGACCTCGTCCTATTGGAAACATTCCATCTATAGCTTTTATACCTGTTTGCATAGGTTCTGTTACTGGCTTTCTATCAATTATTCCATAAGCTTCTCTTTCAATCGGTAAATATTTTGTTGTCTCTATATTTCCTTTACCATCTATCGGCTCTCCTAAAGCATTAACAACTCTCCCAAGCAACGCTTCTCCAACCGGTACTTCTGCTACTCTTCCTGTACCTCTTACTTCACTTCCCTCTTTTATAGCGTTACAGTTACCAAAAACAACTGCTCCTATATTATTTTCCTCTAAGTTTAACGCCATTCCCATTACTCCATTTGAAAATTCAAGTAATTCTCCTGACATTACTTCACTTAATCCGTATATTCTAACTATTCCATCTCCAACTTCTAAAACCGTACCTGTATTAGAAATATTTAAAGATGTTTTATAATTTTCTATTTCTTCTCGAATTACTTTACTTACTTCTTCGGGTTTTATTCTCACGAAAAAATACCTCCATTCTTAAAACATTCTCTTCATATCTTCCAGTTGATGTTTTATTGAACCATTTATAACTTTATTCCCTATTTTTAAAATTCCGCCACCAATGATACTTTCATCCACTTCAAGATTCAAGACTATTTTTTTTCTATATTTTTCCTCTAATTTTTTTATCAATTTATTTTTTTGGCTTTCCGAAAGTTCTTTGGCAAATACCGCAATTACAGGTAATTTACCTTCTTCTTTATAAACTTCATTTAAAAAATTATTTCTAATTAAAGAAATATATTCAATTCTATCTTTAGACACAACATAATTTAAAACATTTTGTGCATCTTCTCCTAAAAATGGAAACATTTTCTTTAAAAAAACTTTTTTTTCCTCATTTGTTATTATCGGATTTGTGAAAAATATTTTAATATCTTCTTCTTCTAAATATTTACTATTTAAAATATTCAATGCTTCTCTTATTTCGTCTATATTTCCTTTAGCTTTAGCTGTTTCAAAAATTGCTACTGCATATCTTTTTGCAATTACATTTTTATCCATCATTTTCACCTATATTTTCTCGATAAAATTATCTATTATTTCATCTTGTTTTTCTTTTATATTTTTCATAACAATTTTTTCAGCTAATTCGACAGCCATTTTTCCAACTTCTTGTTCTAATTCCAATCTAGCTTTTGTTCTCATTTTTTCAATGTCAACTTCTGCTTTTCTCATCATTCTTTCTCTATTCATCATAGCAGAAGAAATTATTTGATCTTTTTTAGCGTCCGCTTGTTCTTCTGATTTTATAAGAATATCATTTGCTCTTCTTCTTGATTCAGTTTTAAGTCTTTCAGCTAATTTTTTTTGTTCTTCTAATTTTGAATATTCTTCTTGAACCATTTTCATTTCAGATAAAGCTAAATCTTTTCTATCCTCTAATAATTTCCCTATTTTTTTTGCAAAAAATTTATTAAAAAATAATACTAAAATTAAGAAGTTTATTATTTGTATAGCCATAGAAAAATCTATATTTACTAATTTTGAACTTTCCATTTATTTTCACTCCTGTATTTTTAGTTATTATCCTTTTAAGAAAATTAATAAAAATGCTATTACTAATGCATAAATTGCTGATGACTCTGTAATTGCCAATCCTGTTATTAATGTTTGCATAATATCTGATTTAGCTTCTGGCTGTCTTGATATTGCTTCAACTGCATATCCAGTTGCTATCCCTTGTCCTAATCCTGCTCCTGCTCCACCTATTGCTGCGATTCCTGCTCCTAATAATGCTGCTGCTTGTACTAATCCTTCCATTTTTTCCTCCTAATTTTTTATTCTTTTATTATTTCTTCCTCTATATTATTTCCCATAGCTAATGATTCTGACACATAAACTGATGACAGTATTGTAAATACAAATGCTTGGATTATACCTACAAATAAGTCTAAATAAAGTTGTAAAACCATAGGCCACCCTACTGAAAACGAAAACAGCCCATCTACAACGTTTTTTGTCGCTGTTTCAAGTAATGTTCTCCCTACTAAACTATATAACAACCCTGCTATTACTAGTCCTGCCAACATATTTCCAAACAATCTCATTGATGTATTTAATACACTTGAAATTTTTTCTACAATATTTAACGGTAACATAAACCACATTGGTTCTATGTAACTTTTAAAATAGTTTTTTGCTCCAGCTCCTTTTATAGCAGCTATTGTCGATACTATTAAAACTACTAAAGCTAAACCTACTGTTGTGTTAGGATCTGCTGTTGGTGTTCTGAAGAAATGATGCATTTCAAGTCCGTGTTCTCCTTTTGTTAAAATTACAATAAAAGGGAATAAAAACAAACTTAAATTTGAAAATAAAATTATTGCAAATAATGCTGAAAAAAATCCAACATATTCTTTCTTTTTATCACCATAAGTTACTAAAAAAGTTTTTTCAATAAATTTATAATATTCTTCCATTATTACTTGTAATTTTGATGGATCTCTCAACGCTTTATCTTTTGATTTTCCTATATCTTTTGTACTCAAAATAACAATTACCATAATCAATATCATAAGTACCCAAGTATTTAATACCGTTTGATTTACTTTAAAATTAATATTGCCTATCACAAAACCAAATTCTCTTGCAGGTTCAACTAAACCTTCTGGCATTACAAATCTAACTGGTAATATCTTACTTATTAATGCTAATAATAAATTCACAACTACAGTCAAGGTCATTAAAAAAACTAATCCAATTCCTAATTTCTTCATTTTTTACACCTCCTCTCAGTCATAAGTATAAAGAGAATTAATCAACTCTGTCTTTCATTATACTCCTATTTTAAAATTTTTTCAAGTATTATAAAATAACTGTAAATTGTAATGTCTACAGATGTCAATGATATGTAAAAAATATATATAAATTATGTTATGTTTAATCAGTTACTTTTCTAGTTCTCATATCATTTGATTTAGACTTTTAAACCCCAATACTTTTCTTGATATATTATTATATCTACTACAATATTTCTTTACTACTCTCTTTAATGCTTTTAAACTATAAAATCACTTGTTTTCATAAAATTTACTATCTAATCTATGACTTCTCTCTACTATCCCATTTTACCATGATGAATACGGTCTCATCTTCTTATATTTTATCTTCACTTCCCTTAGCTTAAGATAATAGTATTTTTTGTTATCACTCATTTTCTTCTTTAAAAAAAAAAGAAAAGCAGCTTATTCTCAACTTCTCTCATTTATAAATTATTTTGTTTTCTATTATCGTTCAATACCCATTGTACGATTTTCAATTAACTTTATTTTCCCTTGTAATTATTTAAAACTCTTTCAACTTGTTCTTCTAATAATTCTCTATCAGGAATATATAAAGTATATTTAGAAGCAAATATCTTATTGGACAAACTGCCAAGTGCATATTCTGCCTGTATACTATCTTTATCAGTACAAAGTATAATTCCAATCGGTTCATTATCCATATCATTATTAACTTCCATCTTATAGTAGTTAAGATACATATTGATTTGTCCAACTGCTTCCGGCATTAATTTTCCTGTTTTTAACTCAATCAAAACATAACTCTTAAGTATCTTGTTATAAAATACCATATCAACATAATAATGAGTATTTCCAAGTGTTACTCTTTGTTGTGAGCCTACATACATAAAGCCCTTTCCAAGTTCAAGCAAAAATTTTTCAATATAAGATATTAAGGCTTTTTCTAAATCACTTTCCATAATCGGCTTTTCTTCAGGTAATCCTAAAAATTCAAATACATAAGGATCTTTTATAACATCACTTGCCTTATTTATTTCATTTCCCTTTAAGGCTAACTCTAATACTCTTTTTTTATTTTCATCTCCTGATGAAAGTAAAAGTCTTTCAAAAAGTGATGTTTTTATCTGCCTTTTTAGCTCTCTTACAGACCAATTCGCATCTACAGTTTCTTTTTCATAAAAACTTCTTTTCTTCTCATTGCTTATTGAAAGTAATTCACAATAATGCGACCAACTTAATTTTCCAGACACCGTCTGGAAAATTGGAAAACATAAATAGAAATTTCTCATATTAAACAAATTAGATTTTGAAAATCCCTTACCATATTCTTTTGTTAGCTTCTTTGATAAGTCTGTTATTAACTATTTTCCATACTCAGCTCTATCAGAATTTCCCTGCTCTTCTTCTACGATAATTCTCCCAATCTCCCAGTAAGTTTGAATGAGGATATTATTAACCTCTCTTGCAACTCTATTTCTTGCATTATCCATCAATTCTTTAATATTGCTATAAAAATCTTTATGAATTTTATCTATTTCATTATTCATATAGCTACCACCTCTTTACCTATTATGATTTTGATTATTGTACCATAAGTATTGAGTGTATTCAATATTATATTACTTTTGTGAATAATATAATTTCAAACTCAAAGTGTAATACTTTTATAAAATATATTTTTTATTATTATAACACAGACTTACATAAACTTATAAATAATAAAAATATTTATTCTAAAAAAGAGAGTTATTAACTCTCTTCTACAAATTTTATCTCATTTTCATTCAACCCATAAAGCTCATATACCATTTTATCTATATCTTTATTAGTTTTTATTTTTTACCATTCTGGTAACAATCCATCATCAGACATATATTTATCCATGATACTCTTCTCAAAAATCATCTCTAAATAATGGAGTTTCACTTTCTTTGTACGGATTATAATTATTACAACTACAACTAAATTCTTTTAAAGTTTTTATTTTATTATCCACTGTCCAATCAATCAAAGAGATTCCATCAAACTCTTCAACTTTCTCCTCATTCATTTTACATTTGAAGTGCCATTCTACAATAGTTTGATTATCTTTATGAAAAAATTGCTTTATATCCCATGCAAGCACTTTTCCTCTTGTATTCCACTCATTAAACCAATGCTTTACTGTTTGACGATTTTCATACTTAGGACACCAACTCTCAATATAAATTATATTATCTAAAAAAATATCATCTATTCCTAAATCTTGTTGTGTAACCCACATTTTAAACCATAAACGGATGATTTCCTCTCTCTTTATACTCATATTATATCCTTTTTAATTTTTCATAAACAATCTATATTTCTCTCATCTCTAAAGTTCGCAATAATTTTTTATTATCAAATGCAAGTCCACCACCAACAACAACTGATTCTAATGAATTTTTAGCTCTTTTTATTGGTATCCGAACTTCCTTTTCTATTAATTTATCTAAATTTTTAATAAGTGCCCCTCCACCTGTTAAAATTATCCCATTATCTAATATATCTGCTGATAATTCTGGCGGACACTTTCCTAAAACTTCTTTTAAAGCTACGACTATTTCTCTAACAGAATCTTTTATCGCTTCATGAATTTCATTTGATGTAATTTCAATATTTCTAGGTATTCCCGTATTCAAATCTCTACCTTTTATTACAGTTTTTATATTTTCTGAAGCAGAAACTTGCATCGCCGTTCCAATATCTTTTTTTACATTTTCTGCCGTTTTATCTCCAATTAATAATCCATATTTTTTCTTAACATATTTTATTATATCTTCATCAAATTTATTACTGGCTACTCTTATTGATTTACTTGAAACAATTTCATCTAAAGATAAAATTGCTATATCAGTAGATCCACCTCCAACATCAATTACTGTATGCCCTTCAGGAAGCGAAATATTTACTCCAGACCCTAATATAGCCGCTCTTCCTTCTTCAATTAAGTATATTTTTTTTGCCCCTATCGCTGCATCAAATATAGCTTTTCTCTCTATTGTCGTAACTTCTATCGGCACACAAATCATAATTTCCGGTTTAAAAGGAGAATTTCCGTAAATTTTTCGTATAAAAGCGTTTAACATTTCTCTTGTTGCATCTATATCTGTAATAACTCCCTCTCTCAAAGGTCTAATTACAACAACATTATCTGCAGTTTTTCCTAACATTTCTTTCGCTTCTAATCCTACTGCCACAATTTCTCTTGTTTTTTTATCTTTTACAACGACAGATGGCTCGTTCAAAACAACTCTTTTTTGTTGTTTATCATAAATCAATACATTTGAAGTTCCTAGGTCTATCGCTATACTTTTTTTCATTCTAAAAAAATTAATAAATTTTGTCATTCTAGACATTAGTGGTTTCTCTCCCTATCTTTATTAAACAGTTAATAATTCTTTTTCTTTTTTATTTAAAGCTTCATCAATTACTGCAACAAATTTATCAGTTAATTTTTGTACTTTATCTTCTCCATTTTTCAAATCATCTTCTGTTATTTCACTATCTTTTTCTAATTTTCTTAATTTATTATTAGCATCTTTTCTTACATTTCTAATTGCAATTTTACCTTCTTCAGCTTCATTTTTTACCATTTTAACATATTCTTTTCTTCTATCTTCTGTTAATTCAGGTACAACCAATCTTATAATTCTTCCATCATTTGAAGGATTAAATCCTAAATTAGCTTGTAAAATTGTTTTTTCAATAGATGGAATTAAAGATTTATCCCAAGGATCTACAACTAATAATCTTGCTTCTGGAGCAGACACTGTTCCTACTTGATTTAATGGTGTTGGAGTTCCATAAGCTTCAACTGTAATTCCATCTAACATTGAAACATTAGCTCTTCCCGCTCTAACATGTGAAAATTTTTCTTTTGTACTTTCTACTGATTTTAACATTTTTTCTTCTGTTTCATTTAATATCGTATTTAACATTATTATTCCACCTTTTATTTTTATAATTTTCGTTTTTATTATTTAACTACAACTGTTCCTACATTTTTCCCTTGTGCCATTTTTAAAATGTTTCCTTCTTCCAACGCATTAAATACTAATATAGGAATATTATTCTCATTACATAAGGCTAATGCTGTTGTGTCCATAACTCCTAAGTTTTTAGTTATCGCTTCATTAAATGAAACTGTATCATATTTCACAGCGTCACTATACTTCATAGGATCTTTATCATAAATTCCATCCACTTTAGTTCCTTTTGCTAATACATCAGCATGAATTTCTGCTGCTCTCAATGCACCGCATGAATCTGTAGTGAAATAAGGATTTCCAGTTCCTCCAGAGAATATAACAACTCTTCCTTTTTCTAAATGTCTTATAGCTTTTCTTCTAATAAACGGCTCTGCAACTTGAGGCATATTAACTGCTGTCATTACTCTTGTTGGCACTCCCAATCTTTCAATTGCATCTTGTAACGCCAATCCATTCATAATGGTAGCCAACATTCCCATTGTATCTCCAGTAACTCTATCAAAGCCCTTTTCCGTTCCTGTTGCTCCTCTAAATATATTTCCTCCACCTATAACGATGGCAACTTCTACACCTTTTTCATGTACATCTTTTATTTGTTTTGCAAAACTATCTAAAATATCTTCCGAAAAACCAAAATCTTTGTTTCCTGCAAGAGCTTCTCCACTTAATTTTAATAAAATTCTTTTATATTTAAGCATTTTTTTCATTCCCTTCTGAACTTTTAAAAAAAGGGGATTTTAATCCCCTAGTTAATTACTGACCTAATTGTGCAGCTACTTCTGCAGCGAAATCTACTTCTTCTTTTTCGATTCCTTCTCCAACTTTGAATCTGTCAAATGATACTACTGTAAGTGGGGCAATGAATTGCTCAATTGTTACACTATCATCTCTAACATATTTTTGATTTAATAAACAATTTTCTTCATAGAATTTTCTCATTTTTCCTTCTAATATTTTTTCAATAATATTAGCTGGTTTTCCTTCAGCTTCTAATTGGTGTCTAGCAATTTCTTTTTCTCTTTCTAAGTCATCAGCTGTTACTTCTGCAGAATTTAAGTATTTAGGATCCATTGCTGCTACGTGCATTGCAACTCCTTTTGCTTTTTCCACATTTTCAGGAGTAGCATCTCCACCATTTAAGCTTAATAACACTCCAATTTTTCCACCTAAGTGAGTATAAGTTGTAACAAATCCTTCTGATTTAACAACTTTTACTCTTCTAATATTCATGTTTTCTCCGATTTTAGCTATTAATTCAGTCAAATGAGTTTCAACTTTTTTACCGTCTAATTCGTAAGCTGCTAATTCTTCTACTGTTTCAAATCCTTCTGCTAATGCAATTTTTACTAATTTTTCTCCAAATGATTTGAATTCGTCATTTTTAGCAACGAAATCTGTCTCTGAGTTAAATTCTAATACCGCACCAGATTTATGATCTTCTGAAACTACTGCAAATACTAATCCTTCTGCTGCAACTCTTCCTGATTTTTTAGCTGCTTTAGCTATTCCTTTTTCTCTTAACCAGTCAATTGCTTTTTCTATGTCTGCTCCGTTTTCTTCTAAAGCTTTTTTACAGTCAAGCATTCCTGCTCCTGTTCTTTCTCTTAATTCTTTAATAAGCGCTGTTGTTATTGCCACCTTATTTTCCTCCAATCAAATATATATCAAATCAATTTTAGTTGTAATAACTATTCAGTTTCTTCTACTTCCTCAACTTCTTCTTCAACGAATGTTTCTGAATCTACTAATACTTCTTCAGCTGATTCTTCTGAAACGAACCCTTCTACTCCACCATTTGCTTCTACTGCTGCATTTGCAATTACTGAAGCGAATAATTTTACTGATCTAATTGCGTCATCATTTGCTGGAATTCTATAAGTTACTAAATCAGGATCTACGTTTGTATCAATTAACGCGATTACAGGGATTCCTAATTTTTTAGCTTCTTCCAATGCTAAGAACTCTTTTTTAATATCTACTACGAATAACGCAGCTGGTAATTCTTTCATATTTTTGATTCCACCGATATTTTTAGATAATTTAGCCATTTCTTTTCTCAATAATCCAGCTTCTTTTTTAGTGTAAGCTGTATCTAAAGTTCCGTCAGCGTCCATTTCTTCTAATTCTTTTAATCTTTTTACTCTTGTTTTAATTGTTGCTAAGTTAGTTAATAATCCACCTAACCATCTATGGTTTACATAGAATCCTCCAGCTCTTTCAGCTTCTTCTCTTACTGCGTCTTGAGCTTGTTTTTTAGTTCCTACGAATAATACTTTTCCACCTTCTGCTGAAATTTCTCTTACAAATTCGTAAGCTCTTTCTGTTGAAGCTAATGTTTGATGTAAATCTAAAATATGAATTCCATTTCTTTCTGTAAAGATATAAGGTTTCATTTTAGGGTTCCATCTTTTTGCTTGGTGTCCAAAATGTGCTCCTACTTCTAATAATTGTTTCATTGTGATTACTGCCATTGTTTTTTTCCTCCTAATATTTTTTTGGTTTGACTCCCACTTATCTTTAATAACAGATTGCAATCATCTTTGTTGCAACACCCTATTACTAAATAAAACAAAGTGTGATTAATAATCAATATATCTTATCAATTTTTACTATTTTTGTCAAATATATCACAATTTATACTTATACAAATTATTTATCTTTTGTTTTTTTATCATTAATCTTATTTATTTTTCATAATATATTAAATAAAAAAGGAGCTTTCGCTCCAAATTTTATTTTAAATATCGCTTAATCTCATTTTTATACTCCAAAAATTTCGGCATCATAACTAACTCATCTACTGTCTTCATTTTATCTAATTCAATTTTAATTTCTGTCAAAATTCTTCCCGGCTTATCGCCCAAAATATAAATTCTATTTGATAACAAAATTGCTTCATCAATATCATGAGTTATAAAAAGTGTAGACATTTTTATATTTTTCATCAATTCTATATACCAGTTATGCATTTTTTGTTTTGTTATAGCATCTAAAGCACTAAACGGCTCATCTAATAAGGCAATTTCATTTGAAAACATATATGTTCTAAGAAGTGCCGCTCTTTGTCTCATTCCTCCCGATAACAATTTTGGGTAAAAATTTTCAGTGCCTTCAAGCCCAAATTGCTTAAAATATTTACTTACCTTTTCTCTTGCATCCTGTTTTTTTTCTCCACGAATTATTAAAGGTAATGACACATTATCAATTATAGTTTTAAATGGTAAAAGTAAATCTTTTTGTAACATATAGCTTATCTTTCCCGTTTTTCCTGTAATATTTTCTGCATTCAAATTTACTTTACCTTTTTTAGGAATTATTAGACCTGCAATAACATTGAATAAAGTTGTTTTTCCTCCACCACTTGTCCCTAAAATAGAAATAATTTCCCCTTCATACAAGTTGATTGAAATATTATCAATTATCGTATTTCCATTAATTTCAACTGTTACATCTTTTACTTCCAATTTTTTATTCCCCATAATTAAAACCTTTCACTTTATTTTAAATAATCATTTGAAAATCCAAAGCCACTCGGTATTTCTTTTTCAATTAATTTATTTACAAACAACCAATTATAGAAAGTATCCCAACGATTTTTATCAATTATTCCCCAAGATGCTGCATCTGCTTGATATTTATCAGCTAACCATTTTTGACTTGCTATCGCTAATTTTTCATCTACTTCAGGAGCATTTTTAACTAATATTTTTGCTGCTTCTTCTGGATTTTTCATTGCATATTCATATCCTTTTTTTATTGCAGCCAATACTTTTTTAGCTTCCTCTGGATGAGTTTTCAAATACTCATTATTTGCAATAATTACGGGACTATAATAATCTAATTCTTTTCCATAATCTTTAAAGTACCAATAATTTGTTTGTAATCCTGCAAGTTCTGTTGCAATACCGTCCCAAGCATAATATACCCAAACTGCATCTATATCTGTTTTAAGACCTGTCACTACATCCGTTACCGTGTTCGGTATCATTTTTATTTTATTATAATCTCCACCATCATCTATTACAAGTTTTTTTATCATTGCTTTTTCAATCTCATCATCCCAAGTTGCATATTTCATACCTTCCATTTTTTTAGGTCTATCAATCCCTTTATCTTTTAGAGATATTATTCCAGAAGTATTATGTTGTATAATTGCAGCTACTGCCGTTACTGGAACTGAATCCTCTTTTGCAAACGATTTAGCTAATGTATCTTGAAAACTTATTCCAAATTGTGCTCCTCCAGCTCCAATAAGTGCTGTAGTACTTCCTTCTGGAGGTTGTACAATTTCCACATTTTCAAGCCCCAATTCTTTAAAATATCCCAATTCTTTCGCTACAAAAAGCCCTGTATGATTTGTATTAGGTGTCCAATCCAAAACTATACTTATTTTATCTGATTTTTTCTCTGTATTCATTATTTTAGCTTCTTTTTTTTCTCCACAACTAATTAAAAAAACTAACATTCCTATTATCATTAAAAATATTTTTTTCATAAATTTCAACTCATATATTAATTTAATATATGCTCCTTTCTCTATATTATTTATTCTCATCATTTTCCCACGGCATACTTAATATTTGAATTTTTTTCACCAAATACATTAATAATAAACTTATTATTGAAATGAAAAAAATTACTGCAAACATTTTATCAAACGAATACGATTTTTTCACTCGTGTCATATAAACTCCAAGCCCTTCAAAGCCACCAAGCCATTCTGCTACAACTGCTCCAATTATAGAATAACTTACTGAAATTCTCAAACTTGCAAAAAAATATCCCATCGAACTTGGTATTTTTAAAAGAACAAAATTTTGAAATGGAGTCGCTCCCATTGTTTTCATTAAATTTAAAGCATCCTTGTCTGTCGCTTTAAAGCCGTCAAGCAATCCAACTGTTATTGGGAAAAATGATGTAATTACAATTAAAGTAATCTTTGGTAAAATTCCATATCCTAACCATAGCACTAATAACGGAGCAATCGCAACAGTTGGCACAGTTTGAGTTATAACTAACACTGGATAAATAGACTTATAAGCAAAATCATATTTATCCATAATTACTGCCATTACAAATCCTAAAATTATACCAATTCCAAGCCCTAAAAAAGCTTCAATTAATGTTACTTTTGTATGTTGCATTAATAACGGTAAATCTTTTATAAATGCTTTTACTACTGCTAACGGAGATGGCAACATAAATTTAGGAATAATTCCAATTACTGACATAATTTGCCATAAAATTAAAATTATAATAATTATAATAAACGGGGATATTTTATCTATTATATTTTGAAATTTTTTCTTCAATAGTCAAAATCTCTCCTTTCGGCTTATAATTTATTTTAACATAAGACATTACTCCGGGAGCTCCTGCTTCAACTGCAATTATCTGACATTGTTTAACTATTTCCATAAGCTCATCATAATCTCCTTCTATCGTCGTTTCAAAAGGACCTACAACTGTTTTTAAATTTTTGCTTTCAATATAAGCTATTACCTCATCTACAATACGAATAACCTCTTCATTTTCCACCACATTAGGTAAAACTTGTATCGCTACACTTGCTTCAATCTTTTTTCCCATAAAAAAAAACTCCTTTCATTTACCGAATAGAAGCTTATTTAATAATATTTTATGTATCAAAAAATAGATTAAAATAACTTCCTACGTCGGCATTATCCGTTCAGGTACTTGGGTTTAAGTTTTCACTATTCTCAGCATTTCTGCTCCCCAGCATTTCAACATCTTACTTATAGTATACCACACTTTTTATTTATATCAAAAATCTTTTCACATATTTATTTTAAAAAAATAGAGCAAAGTTTTCACTTCACTCTATTTTAATTAAATTTATTCAGTTTTGAAAAATATTTCTCATTTTCTCTAGAATACCGCTCTAAATCCAATTCCTCCTCTTAAATTATTTCCTCTCGTATCATAACCGACATTCAATGTTAATCCAAATCTATTTTTTTCCAATCCAAATTTAAGATCTGCTTTAAAGCTTCCCATTCTATCTTCTTTTTCTCTTGCTAAATTATACATATTTGCATCTGTATAAGCTACTTTTGCTTTATTTCTTGAATTATAAACTCTTCCTAATTCTGTCTCATAGCCTATTCCTGCACTTAAAGTATATTTAAATTCTGAATTTATTTTCTTACTGTATTTCAACTCTGCTCCAATTTCTGGTTTCACTGAAATGTAATGATTTCCTTTTACTTCTAGTCTCATTTCTCCTTTTTGCTCTTTTATAGTAGTAAATCTTCCGTATTCCACATTTAATGAACCATAAGGCACTAACGATACATGTTCTGACAATCTATAGTCTTTACTTACTTCATTTCTTACACCTATTCCATAAGTATAATATCTTGATTTCGCTCCAAATATTTCGTCCACATTTTTGTCCATACCTCTATCCACAACTAAGTATCGTCTTTCCATGTCGTTCATTCCAACAAATCCATCCAATGAAACTTTCCATTTCAAGCTTCCGTTATTATCATATGCTCTTGTTTTGAATACTCCTAGTTTTAACATATTTTGATCTTCCACTGATTTTCCAATGTCTTTAAATCTAAATCTGTTGTGAATCAATCCAGCATACCAACCTGTTTCTTGTCCAAGTTTTATTGTTTCATCTTCATGAACATAAGCCAAACCGTAAGAATTACTTTCAAAGTCTTTTATTCCTGCTGTATCTGTTTTGAATTCATCTTTCATTCCAAATACTTTAATTTTATTATTTTGTTTTGAAGGATTATACCAATCATTCATTAAGTATCTAAACTCTTTGTCTAATTGTCTTCCTGTCATATATGTTCTTATTTGTGTATTTGCATATTGGTGACCCATCATTTCATCTACTGCTTGATGGAATAATATTTCCTCATTATTTCCTATACCATTTAATTTATTAAATAATAATTTTTCTTTATAACCTCTATCACCAACTTGTTTATCTACTCCATATCTTTTTTCCAATCCATCTAAGAAGTTGTATGTATCTTTTTTATCTACTGGTGTAGCTTCTTTTCCAGCCCATTCTGTATAAGGAATTTTTGCTAAATATATATTTTCTATAGCTCCAGTATTTTCATCTCGTTTAATACTTGTCATCCAAGTTAAAGATCCTGAGTAAATACTCCATTTTGCAATTTGAGGGTTATTAATAATTAAATCATTATATGATTTTGTTCCTCCATTTTTTTCGTTATAAATTTTAGGATCTACTTGTATATATTTACTATTGGTATACTTAGCAGCTTCATTTCCTACTATTAAATCTACTTCTGTTAAATCTTTCAAGTTTTCAATTCCTTCTATAGGTTTAGTAAAGTCAACATTAGAAGTATCTATATACATTCCCAAAGAATTTACTGTTTTAGCTGTTGCACTTGGAGTTACCAGTTTATCTTTTTCTAATTTTTTTATAGTTTCAGGATCTACAGTTACTAAATTAGGTGCTTTAATCGGTTTTTCATTAGGAAGTCTATTATCATAGATTCCTTTTTCATCTATTTTAACTCCTCCTAATTCTTTATCAAGTTTACTTTTATTTTCATCAAAAGCACTTGAACCTTCTCCACTTACATTGACTATTGGTATTGGCCCACTTTCTCCTTTAGTATCTGGTTCTTTAATACTTTTTCTTTCAATATCAGAAGCTATATCAAAATCCCCATAGTTTTTAATTATTCCTTTTTTATTTCCTGCTCCTGCTGCATATATTCCTTTACTATGTTTAGCATTTAATCTGATTTCAGCCCCTCGATGGTTGTATATAGTTGCTCCATTTTTTACAAAGATACCAACTAGATTCTCTAAGCCTTCTCCCTCAGATATAATTTTTCCATAGTTATGACCTACAGCTTCATTATCAAGATAAATTCCTGTCGTATTGCTTGCTGATAAAATTATATCTCCTTTATTTACTAAAGTAGAATTTTTTTCAGTTGCAAACATACCTATAGAATGTTCTCCTGTAACTTTTATTTTTCCTTTATTGACAATATGTCCTGTGAATGGAGTTTTTTCATTTCTTTCCTCTATTGCAGGAGTATATCCTCCAGCCATACCTATAGCATATTTTGTTTCTCTAGGTTTTGTTTTGTCATATATTGAAGCTCCAACTTCTATAGTCGCATAGTTAGTAGCAATTTTACTTTCATCAGAAGATATACTATAAATACCTACATTTCCTTTCCCATCTTTGAAATCTATATTTCCATGGTTTTCTATTGTTCCAGCACCATAAATTCCATAGTTTTCATCACCTGTTGCTTTTAAGTGAGTATAATTTGTTACACTTCCTAATTTATCTTTAGAATATATAAATACTGTGTCACTTCCCAAATGTTTAGTTACTGTTGCTTTTGAAAGTATTGTATTATTACCTTGTTCATTATTATTAATAAGTCCATATCCATGGTCTCCAATAGAAATATTTCCTAAAAGATTTATATTTTGTCCACTACCATTAGCATAAATTCCAACAGCTTTATTTGTTCCTACATTTAAAGTACTTCCATCTTTTAAAGTTACATCTTTTGAATTAGAGTAAATTCCAACAGCATTGTCAGAAGTTTCTATCTTAGCTCCTGTTTCTAAAGTAACTCCATGTCCATATATACCGATTGAATTTTTTCCAACTTTTATATTTTTCTTATTTGTTATACCTATTGTAGCTTCTTTAGTATAAATTCCTATATTAGGATTAGTATCACTATCTGCAGCAGATACATCTATATCTCCTTCGTTCACAACAGAAGTTAAAGTATTTTTATTTGCTACTATTCCATATCCTTTTACTCCAACAGTTTTTATGTTTCCTTTGTTAGTAAATGTTCCTGTTCCATTAGCTAAAAGGTTAGTTAATCCACCTGTCGTATTTGTTTCATTATTAATTTCAACATCAATGTTATTAACTAAATCTGTTCCATCAAAAATAACTCCAGTAGCCTTACCTGTATTACTTCCTTTATAATTTAATTTTAATTTTTTCCCTGCTGCTGCATTAATTGTTGATTTATCTTTCAAGTATATTCCTACACCAGAATCTTTAACATTAATATTAACATCATCTGTAAGTTTAACATCTGAATTTTGAGCATAAGTTCCTATTCCTTCTGCTCCCACTGTTATATTTCCAGCTAATTCTATAGTTGCCCCTTCATTATTAGATGCACTAGTTGATTTAACTGATATTCCAGCTCCTTTATCTCCAAGAACTATATCTCCAACATTTTTAACAAGTAATTTACTTCTATCCTTATCACTGTTATTGTTTACTGATATTCCTATAGAATCTTCTCCTTTAATATCTATTGTACCTGCATTTAAAATATCTACAGCATTTCCTGTTGCTCCTGCTTTATCTGTTCCAAATGGTACAGTATCACCCGGATTTACTTTTGATGAGGCATTCGCTGCTATTCCTATACCTTTTTCTGCTACAGTAATAGATCCTTTTGTATCATTTACTAATTTACTTCCATTTGTTCCAAATATTCCAACTCCTGCATTAGTCATTTCAACTTTATTTTTATTTTCTATTTTTCCATAGTTTACTGACATGGCAGCTGTAGAACTACTTGGGGTTAAAATACCATTTTCTACTTTTACAAGTCCACTGTTTACAAATCCAGTTTCATCATTAGATGTTGCACTTGCATCAGATTGAATACTTAATCCTTGTCCGCTAAATGTTGTATTACTAGCATCTCTTGTAACAGTAACTCCCTCTTTAATATCAACCAATGTTTTTCTTAATGAAATATGATTATATCCATCATCTTTATTATTAATATTAATCTCTAAAGTCATTGCCGGAGCTTTAGGTTCTATATTTAAAGTTCCACCTGTTATATAAGATTTAGTCCAAAAATATGCTTCTTCACCATCTTTTTTAACTGTAACATCTTTAAATAATTGTTTTTCTCCATTATTATCTTTATTAGCTAATATTTTTTTTACATAATCATCAGTACCATTCCATGTCATTGTAACACCTGTATTATCTATTTGCCCTAGATTGATACCATCTTTTTTAATATTCAATGTTACGTGTTCTTTAAATCCTTGATATTTACTATTAGGTTTATTATAGTCTTTTACATCAGCTAGATCAATAACTCCATCATAAAGATTGAAAACTGTATTTCCTGTTATTTCAATTTTAGAAGTATTATCTGCATAAACTGGTGCTGTCTTATCATATTTTGTTTTATCATCAAAATTATTTTTAACTTCTATAGTTCCTCCACCAAATTTTACAGTACCTCCATTAGTAGCAACTAATCCATTTCCTACTCCAGCTTTAATTTCACTACCATTTCCTTTAATTTCTACTTCTCCACCATTAGTAGCAGATGCTCCCGTACCATGAATTTTAACATTTCCTGTTATAACTACTTTAGATTTTTTTTCAGGGTCAGCACCATCTTTTCCAGAACCACCTTTACCTGATGCATAAGCTCCAATATTATTGTATTTTTCAAGTTTAGTAGCTGTATCCTCTGCTGCCCATCCATCTATGGCTTCAATATTTCCATCTATATGAATATCTCCATAGCTTACAGTTTTATGTGCTGCACCTGTATCGTCTTTATAGTTATGTTCAAATTTATTTGCATAAGCTATTAATGAACCAAATCCATAAGCTTTAGTGTCTTTTGCAGTTATTTTTCCACCTTCAGCCATATATGCTATTGGTCTTAGCTCAGCATTATTTTCTTTAGCCATTTTTGCTGACATTTCCAAAGGAACACCAAAATTAATTTCAGATTTTTCATCTTTAAGTGCATTTATTGTAGCTTCACTAATTCCATATTTATTATTACCAAATGTTAATCTTCTTTGTTGAGCTTCACCATCTCCCCAAGTTCCTTTAGCTAATGCTAAAATTGTTCCTGTTGCAGCTTTATTAGCATTCTCATCAGCTGAACTTATCAATTTATTATCAACATAATCAGATGATTTTACATTATAGTCTTTTATAGCTTCTGTTCTTATAGGAACAGTTGCCGCATCTTTTTTACCTGCTACTACATTTCCAGTTCCATCTAAAACTTCCTCTGTATGATGTTTTCCATCTTTTTCTGTTTCTGCTATTGCTACATCTATTTGAGTTCCTCTTTCAGAATCTATCATAATATTTCTCTTAGAATATTTTCCAAAAGTAGCATCAATATCATTTATATAAAGTGCATGAATTGGATCACTTTCTTGAATTTTTCCATCTCCTTTTAAATCTTTTACAACATCTATACCTTTTCTTTGACCTGATTGAGCTAGTACAACCACATTATTTTCCACAAACTTATCTGAAGTACCACCCATTGCTCCTTTAGCTGTTTGATTTGTTGCAGTAGGCTCTGATGCAAGTTGCTCTCCAATTCTTGCAGAAGGTTTTATTTCTCCTTGATGTATTCCTCTTTTTGTAGATTTCCACTCTGGATTATTTATAGCCCCCCAGTTTGTTGTAGTTTCTTTGTAATGTTCTTCTTTGATTTCTTTTCCATCTATATCTTTACCAGTACTTTTATCTGGAATTAAATCTGCAAAATATAAGATAGTATTATTGTCTCCATATGAATTAACAGCATTATCCATTCTTATTACAGGTGTAAGTCCTGTTTGATATACATCTTCTCTTACTCCACTATATTTACCTAGTAATTTTTGCATATTTGGTGTATACCCAAGACCTGAGTAAAATATATTTCCCGAACCTTCAAAATTAACAGTAGAATTATTAGTAATATTATAACTTCCTGAAATACCAACTAAATTATATATAATATTTCCATTAGTTTTAACTTCTGCATTTACTCCTTCTCCTAAATAAGCTCCTCTTTGATCCCTAGCTCTAGAGTCTTCTTCGTTAAACAAAACATAAGCACTTGTTGGTAGCATATAAAATAAAGTATTTTCATCATTTTTGAAATTCACTTTAACATTTTTAAAATTTAATTTACCAGAATGCCATGATTCAACAGAAAACATTGCAGCTTTTCCCCATAAATTTCCTTCAATATTCTGGAAAGTTCCATTCCAAACACCGTGTATTCCTATTACACCATTCATTTTTTTACCCTCAACATCTGCTATGCCCGGCTTTTCAGTTATATCATTTCCATCCTTATCTTTTTCAACATTACCAGCTAAATTAAAAATTTTCTTTTTCCCATCTACAGCTCCGTATATAAATCCTCCAACTACTGGATTTTTTATATCTTTTTCACTAATTCTTTTATCTTCTGGCATCAAATCATATTCAGCAGTAGTATTTGCTTTCATAAATCCGTTTTTAACAAATACCAACGATCCTAACCTTTCTTCGCCTTCCTTTTCATCTACAATAGTTCCATCCGACTTAATTCCACCTGAACTTGCTGTAAATTTTTCGCCATTATGTCCTGTCCATAATTTCCCATATGTTGCTCTAAATTCATTACTGCTATCATCTGCATTAGGACTTCCATATAATCCTGGTGATCCTGCTTCTTCACTATCATCCCTTTGACTATTTATATTATAATGCTCCCCTTCAAGTTGCTTAAATTCCGTATATCTATAATCAGTAAATGGATTTGTGTTAGGTTGAGGAGTTTTTACTGTTACTTCTACTTCTTTAGGTATTATTGGATCTGGTGCTGGCACCTCTGGAACATTCAACGGAATATCCACTCCTGCCGGTTCTTTTGTTTCAATCTCTTCAACACTAACAGAGTCTCTTCCAACTTCTTTTGGTCTTACTGTTGCATCTATATTAAGACTTGCTATAGGTTCTTGTACTTCTCCCGTACTCGTTACTCCATAACTATTTAATTGTTTTCCTCCTTTTTTTCTTACACTCGTTATTGCAGAAGTAAGAGAGTTTTTCCCTTCATTTTCTTTTTCTTTTTTTTCTGTAAACTTTTCATAACTTGAACTCTCTGAAGATATACTTCTTTCATATATATCAGTACTTCTTTCAAAAATTCCTTCATATGGATATTTTTCTTTTTTATCTCCTTTTCCTTTATAAGTTCCACTCCATTTATTATGGAAATAATTTATTCCATATTGCCAAGAACTCCAAGGTGATTTTACTACTTGATCTCCTTGTTCCATTAATTTTATTAATTCTAAATTAGTATCTTTTAATAATTTTTCATTTTCTTTTTTTGCCTTTAAAAATAACTGTTTTACTTCTGTTGTAGTATTTCCTATTTCTGTTTTAACTTGTGATATCTTTTTATCTGTTTGAGTTGTTGCAGATAAACTAATCATTCCTGTTAATAAAAATGATATTAAAAGCGCACTTGTATAAGTTACACCTTTTACTCTTTTAGCGTAGCTTCTAAGTTGCTTTTCTAACGTCTTTAAAGTATTACCCATCTTTTCACTCCTTTTTTAGTATAATCTTTGTTTTATCTTTTTTTTAAAATATAATTTAATTACTCTTAATGTCAATTATACAATATTTTTTTTTATTTTTCAACTTTATATTCAAACTTTTCTAATATATTTTCAACAACCTCATCTTCCGTTATTTCCGATAAATTATATATAATATAATCTGTTTCTTTTTTAAACCAAGTCATTTGTCGTTTAGCATATCTCCGACTTTCTCTCTTCACATTTTCAACTGCCTCATCTAAACTAACTTTCCCATCAAAATAGTCAAAAAATTCTTTATATCCAATCGCACTTATTTTATGCAGTTTATCTTTATAATTATCATAAATATATTTTACTTCATCAAGTATCCCTTGTTTTAGCATAATATCTACACGCATATTAATCCTATTATAAAGCTCTTCTCTATCTCTTACTAAAAATATTTTCAAAAAATTATATTTATTCTTTTTCACATTTTTTGTACGAATTTTACTAAATTTTTCTCCTGTTAAAAGACAAACTTCTATCGCTCTAACAAGTCTAATTTTATTTTGTTTATCTACCCCATTATATGCTTTTTCATCTAATATTTTTAGCTGTTCTTGCAGTTCACTTAAACTTTTTTCATTTAATTCATTTCTAAGTTTTTCATTTTTTGACGGCAAGTCTGAAAATCCATCCGTTATTGCACGAATATACAATCCCGTTCCACCAACTAACAAAATATTTTTATTATTTTCATCAAAGTTATTCAATATTTCGTTTACATCTTTTTCAAAATCTCCAACACTATAATCTTCTCCAATCTCAGCAACATCTATTAGATGATGTTTCACTCCTTGCATTTCGTCTTTCGTTATTTTTGCCGTCCCTATATCCATCTTTTTATATACTTGCGATGCGTCTGCCGATATTATTTCTGCTTCTAGTATTTTTGCTAATTTTATTGACATATTTGTTTTTCCAACAGCTGTAGGCCCAGCTATTACAATCCCATTATATTTTTTCATATTTTTCCCTTTTTCTTTTTTATTAATATTAAAATAATTTTATTTATATAATTTGTCTACATATTCACTTCTTTTCCCCTTTTCATTATATACAAAAATTGGTTTTTCAATTTTTAATCCCTTTTCTGCATCTTTTATGCCTTCAATCAAACAAATTTTACTTTCTTCATCTTGTTTTGTAAAAATATTTATTAATCTTTTCGGTTCTAATCTATATTTTCTCATAATTTCAAACACCTCAACAAGCCTCTCCACACGAAAAACCATATTAAAACTTCCCCCATTTTTCAGCACAAATGCACTTGCTTCAACAATTTCTCCCAAACTCAAATCAACATTATGTCTTGCTTTTGCTAATTGATCTAAATCATTAATCTGATTAATGTTTCCTTTAAACTCAAAATACGGAGGATTTGTAACAACAACATCAAACTCATCTCTCTTAAAAATTTCTCTATAATTTTTTATATCGCCTTGCATTATTTTTACTCTATCTCCAAGTTTATTATTTTGTACATTTTCTTTTGCAATGTCAGCCATTATTTCTTGTAATTCAACTCCAACAATTTCAGCTTTAGAACGATTTGCTAAAATCAATGCAATTACTCCACAACCTGTCCCAATATCTAATATTTTTTTGCTTTTTCTATTTATCTTTACAAAATCACCAATTAATACCGAATCTAATGTAAAATTTTGAAAATCATTTCTTTGTATAATTTTTATATTTTTTAACATCGTTTCGGTTCTTTCTCCTGTTTTTTTCATATTTCCTCATTTTTTTATTTTAATTTATTTTTATCATATTATAACTTTATTTCTTATATTTTACCACATTATTATTTTTGATTATAGTAAAATATCTATTTTCACATTTATTAAATTTTAATTAAAGTTGTAAAAAACAAATAAAAGAGAGTATATTTTTTGAACTGTATTTCTATATCTGCCCTTTAATGATTTTAAAATACAACTCAAATATACTCTTCCTAGAAATTTATATCGTTATTATTTTTTATTTTATTATTTTTTAATTTACTAATCCTTTTTTTACTTCAATATGTCTAAGTTTATCATCTACTGACATTCCTGCTTCATCTCTTGCTTTTTCATACCAAATTTTTGCCTCTTCAAATCTTTCTCTCATTTCATATAATTCTGCAAGATTGTACATAGCACCTAAATACCCAGCATCTATTGCTCTAAAATACCATTCTTCTGCTATTTCAAAGTTTCCTTTTATAAAATTTAAGTATCCTATATTGTTTAAAGCTCCAATATGCCCATAATTTATAGCTTGTTCATACAAGTTTTCTGCTTTTTTATATTTTTTCTCTTTAAAATATATTACTCCTAAAGCGTTCATACAATGAGAATCTCCATTTTTTACACCTTTTGTAAAATATTTTTTTGAGTTTTTACTATCATTTCTCTCATCATAAAATAATCCTAAATTATAACACACCTCTTTATTTTTTAACTTTAACGCTTTTAAAAAATATTCTTCAGCTAAATCATACTTCTCTTGTTCTTTATATATCAACCCTAAATAATTCATAGAATCTCCATCTTTTAGCTTTGCCATTTCTAAAAAACATTTTTCAGCTAAATCTTTTTTATCTGTATTTATATAAAGTACGCCCAAATTAAACATAGCTCTAACATTTCCATTTTCAATCGCATTAAAATAGAATTTTTGTGCTCTTTGAAAGTCACCTATTGTCGATAGCAAAACACCTAAATCATTTAATGATTCTCCATCTTTAGGATTTTGTTCTATTTTTTCTAATTTTTTATCTATTTCATTTAAAATCTCTTCTTTACTTAAATTTTTCATCTTAATTTTACTCCACCGTTACTGATTTTGCCAAGTTTCTTGGTTTATCTACATCATTTCCTTTTAATTTTGATAAATAATAAGCAAGTAATTGATGAATTATAATTGATAAAAATCCAGTATAATCATCTTCTACTGCTGGAATATAAAACACTTCATCTGCTACTTCTTCAACAAGTGTATTCCCTTCTTTTGCTATCGCAATAACAAATGCTCCTCTTGCTGTAACTTCTTTTATATTAGACACTGATTTTTCAAATAAATCTGTTTGAGTTACATTAATTACAACTGGTACACCATCATCAATTAAAGCAATCGTTCCATGTTTTAATTCTCCTGATGCAAATGCCTCCGAGTGAATGTATGAAATCTCTTTAGATTTCAACGCACCTTCAACAGCTATTACATAATCAAGTCCTCTTCCTAAATAAAACATACTATTTTGATCTTTTATTTTATCTGCTACAGCTTCCACTCTATCTGCATAAGTTAAAACTTCTTGCACTCCCGCTTTTATTCTATATAATGATTTTATATCTTGTTCATATTGTTCTCTCGTTATTTTTCCAAATTTCATAGCCATATCTGTCGCTAATAAATATAAAATAACCATTTGAGTTGTGTACGCTTTTGTAGATGCTACTGAAATTTCAGGCCCTGCCCATGTATAAATTACATGATCTGCCTCTCTTGCGATTGACGAACCTACAACATTTGTAATTGCAATTACTCTAGCTCCATGTCTTTTAGCTTCTTTCATTGCCTCTAATGTATCCAAAGTTTCTCCAGATTGACTTAATACAATTACTAGTGTTTTATTATCAATTACAGGATTTCTATATCTAAATTCTGATGCAACCTCAACATCTACTTTTACTCTTGTTCTTTTTTCAATAATATATTTCCCAACCAGTCCTGCATGATATGCAGTTCCACAGGCAACAATATAAATACTTCCCACACCTTCTAAATACTCTTTTGTTAATCCTGCATCATCAAAATTAATATTATTATTTTCATCTACTCTACTATTTAATGTTTCTATTAATACTTCAGGCTGTTCGTGTATTTCTTTTTCCATAAAATACTCATATCCACCTTTTGAAGCTGCTTCCATATCCCATTCAATATGAGTTACTTCTCTCTCAACTGGTTGCCCTTGTGAGTTCATTATTTTTACTGAATCTTTTTTTAATTCAACAATTTCTCCATTTTCAATTAAGTATACATCTCTTGTATATTTTAAAATCGCTGGAATGTCAGAAGCTATAAAGTTTTCTCCGTTTCCAATCCCTACTATTAATGGACTTTCTTTTCTTACTGCAATTAATCTATCGGGTTCTGAAACTGACATAATTCCCAATGCATAAGCACCTTTAATAATTGTCAATAATTTTTTAGTTGCTTCTAGCAAATCTCCTTCATATAATTCCGTTAATAAATGAGCTATAACTTCCGTATCTGTCTCTGACTGGAATTCATATCCTTTTTCAATTAATTCTTTTTTCAATTCCAAGTAATTTTCAATAATTCCATTATGAACCACAACTATACTTCTATCTTTATTAAAATGGGGATGTGAATTTTCATCTGACGGTTTTCCATGAGTTGCCCATCTTGTATGTCCTATAGCCATTGTTCCATGTAAAGGATTTTCAGCTAATACATTTGCTAAATTTTGCAATCTTCCTACTTTTTTTACAACTGCCAATCCCTTTTCTCCTGTATTTACTGCAATTCCTGCTGAATCATACCCTCTATATTCTAATTTTGATAATCCGTCAATAACAAAATCTTGGGCATTTTGACTCCCAATATATCCTACTATTCCACACATATTTTCTTCTCCTTTTAATGTAAATATACTAGAAAATATCACGATAGTACTTTTATTATTACAATTACTCATAAATTTTGTATACTATTTGGGCTGTGATTTCCCAGAAAGTATCCGCCGAAAATCTCGATAACTTTCTCTCCTCGTCACCCTTAACCGTGAAGGTTAGATTAATTTTTGGTTAAGGGTCTGGCGCTTTAATATTTTTATTTTCTAGTCAGTGAATTATAACAAATTTTAATACAATTTTCAACTTAATTCCATGTACAAATTTTTGTTTATTCTTCAATTAATTTATTTTAAAAATCACTCCAATCCATATTCTATTTTTCTTTAACGATACTTTCTTATCTATCTCATACAAAAATTCAATATATTTTTCATTTAATGTAACTAATAATATTTTTTCTCTCATAATTTCCCCTTTTATTTTAAAAGCTGCCTCTTTCATGAAGCAGCCTTGTTTGATTTCCTATTTATCAGTAATTATTTACTGAAAAGCTAGAACTCGCTCACTCTTATTTTTTCCTATTTTATCAACAATCTTTTGTTAAAAAGTCGGAACTTACTTTCTCTTATTCATTTCCTATTTATCAGTAATTATTTACTGAAAAGCTAGAACTCGCTCACTTTTATTTTCGCTATAATTTTACCATTTTTTACATTTTTTGTCTACTCTTATTTCCCCTTAATTTCAAATTCTACCATATAAGGTACATGATCAGATAATTCATCCCACTTTTCAGATTCATCTTTTACAAAAAAGCTTTTATTAACTTTCCAATTTTTTGATTTATCTCCAAAAATATAATCAATTCTTGTGTCTTTCACATTTCTTTGTTTATCTTTTTCAACTTCGCTATTTGAAGGGGATCCTTTTATTTCAGTATAACTATCTGTCCATTTTTTTAAATACTTTGAATAACTTTCTGAAGTTGGTAACATATTAAGATCTCCTGCCAAAAATTTAATATCTCCTTCAAAAATATCAGTTACAGCTAAAACTTCTTCTGTTTCTTCTGCTTTAATATTTTCTTGATAATTCAAATGTGCATTAATTATTGTTACAGTTTTTCCAAAAACATCTTTAGATATTTGTACCCCCAGCAAATATCTTTTTTCATTCCCAACAGATGGTAATTCAAAAGTATAATATCTCTCAATTGGATATTTTGAAATTATAGATATTCCAAACTCTCCCCCATCAAAGTCTAATGTTTTTTGAAAATAATATTCATTATAACCCAATTTATCTGCAATATCTTCCGTCACATCTCTTTTATTACTTCGTCTCGTATTTTTATCAACTTCTTGCAATACAATAAAATCCGGATTATATTTTTTTATCGTTTTTCCTAATTTTTCTCCATTCGTTAATCTCGCTCCATAAATATTATAAGTCATTATTTTGAATTCTTTTGCTTGCAACATTACTCCCATTCCTAAAAAAATGATGAAAGTCAATATTTTTTTTAAACTTTTCATTTTTTGCTCCTAATTTACACTTTTCAACTTTTACCAATACTAATTAATCATTTTCTTTTTTCAATTAAATAGTATCTTGCTCTTATTCTTAATTTCTTTATAATTTTTTTCAATCCGCTTAAATGTTTACTTTCCAAAAAAAGCCTTGCTTTTAATGATGTCCAACTATCTGCCCACCAATGTATTCCGTAAGTGTCTTCTTTTATACATTCTTGTGAAAAAACTTCTCCCAAACCGTATGGATAAAAATATTGTTTCGGATAAAGTTTTATTTTCCCATTTTGTAGTTCATTCTCTCTTTTATTCGTTAATCCATATTTTTTCTCCATTATATACGTAAATATTTTAGGAATTGTCCAAAGAGGCTTTTCCCATATTTCTTGTTCGTAAAATTTAATGACATCAGCTAAAAATGGACTTCTTTTCTCACACCCAAAAATTCCAACACTTAAAAATTTTTCATTTTCATATCCTAAAAAAAATTTTGTTTCCTCATTTAAAAGTGGGGAAATATCTTTTATTATTTCCATATCTGTATCTAAATAAATTCCACCGTGTTCGTACATATAATGAACTCGCATATAGTCCGACACATATGCCCACAATTTTCGTTCATAACATTCTCTAAAAAATCTATTTTCTTTTAAATGTTTTTCCATATCAAAATTTATTTCATTTATCTCAATAATTTCATAATTTTTAAGATTTTCACACCAAGAGCCGTGACACTGATAAAAAATATTCGGTTTTTTACCGTCACCTACCCAAACGTAATGTATTTTTTTCTCTATCATTACTATATTTCTCCTCTATTTTTTTATACATATATGTAAAACATGTTATTAAAACATATACTCCTATCAACAATACCATATTTTTTATAAGTCCATCTCCAAAAAATGAACCTCTCGGTATATAAAATAAATTAGGTATAAAATAATAAGATGTTAACAATAAAAATCTATTTTTTACAACATTTCTTTCATATTTTATTATAATAATTCCTAAAATAATTGATATTATTATTATCCATAAATATCCTAAATCATACATTTCTGCAATATAGTTTGAACCAATCCCCTCTCCTTTTAAATAAGCTTTCGGATCTAAAGCATAAGTCAATCTATCTGCTAATGAATTTGTGTTATTTAAAGTATCAATCGATTGTGGTTTAAAGCCAAAAATTCCCTGAAATATATATGGATAATTCCCAACTCCAACAATTTTATTTTTCAAATCAATCGTATAACCTAAAACTAAATAACTCACTCCTTGTGAAAATAAAAAATTATAAATTCCATTAATTAGATCTAAACTAAATATTTTTTTACTTCTTATTGATACTAATATTTGTGAAAAAATCATTATAAACCCTATTAATTTTGCCATCGTTTTCATTTTTATTTTTATGCCATACACTTTTGTGTAATACCACATTATAAATAATAATTGTGTTAAGAAAATCGCTCTTGCACCTTTAAACGAATCTAATAATTTTACCATAAGATAAATGCTTGAAACTGTTAAAAATTTCTTTTTTGTTGGTATAGAAATTAAAAATATTAAAAATCCTATCGTCATTATTGTCCCTGATCCTTTTGTAAACCAAGGATATTCAACACTTTTTAAAATTCCAGTATAATATGCTTCATAACCTGCTTGTAAAATTATTTTCATTTGTAAAAACATTTTATATGCCAGTCCCGGAACTGAAATAAAAAACAAAAACATCCCAAAATCTGTATATATTTTATTTGTTGTTAATTTTATTTCACTATACAATTTTTCTTGTGTTTCAGTAAATATTCCAATTATAAATCCTAAATGTGTAAATAATAAAGTTATTATAAATACTATGATAATTTCATTTCTCACATCATGATAAAAATAATAATTCGCAAATTTTGTAGCCCAACCAAATTCATGATAATTTACTATATCTAAAAATATTCGTGAATAATTAAATAAAAATGTTGTGTATAAAAAAATCATATATGAATTTAACCAATTCAAGTATATTTTTGCTGTAGCAAAAACATAGATATAAATTACCATTAACATTCCTTCTAAAAATTTCATTTCTTGCTGTCCATTTTTGAATGTTATTAGATTTTTTGTCAAAAATATAAACACAATAATCATCAAATGCACTATTAAAAATATTATTTTATCTTTTTTCATTTTATCCTCTTAAATTTTACTTTTTAAAATCATTATACATCAAATCCTACATTATTTCTACTTTTTTTTATAGGTTAAAAATGATATAATTTATAAAAAAGTAAAATTGGAGTTAATTATGAAAATATATATTTCACCCATGGCAGGAATAACAGATTATGCTTACAGACAAATAATGTCAAAATTTAACCCCGACTTAGTTTTTGCTGAAATGGTAAACGCTCATCTTATGAATTTGGAGGATGAAACTACAATAACTCAACTTTTAAAATGCGATAATTTTGAAAAAACTGGAGCTCAAATTTTTGGACACGATAAAGAGGAACTTGTAAATGCTTTTCTAAAAGTTGAATCACTTGGATTTAAACAAATTAATCTTAATATGGGTTGTCCTCAACCAAAAATTATAAAAAACGGCTCAGGCTCTGCTCTTTTACCAAGAACTGAATTTATGAAAGATTTAATTCATACTTTAAAATCAAAATTAAAATCTGACACAAAACTTTCTATAAAAATTCGTGTTGGTTATAAAAATTTTCATTCTCCAGAATTTTATATTCAACTTGCTAACGAGTATAAGCTTGATTTTATTTGTGTTCACGGTCGTACACAAGAACAAATTTATAGCGGTGTTTCTAACTGGGATTTAGTTTCAAAACTGAGTAAATTACCAAGAAATATTGATTTTATTGGTAATGGCGATTTATTTGATCCAGAAAATATTGCTAAAAAAATTAAAGATACAAAACTTGATGGAATTATGCTTGCTCGTGGTATCGTTGGTAATCCGTGGCTTATCGCTCAAACGAAAGAATTTTTATCTTATGGAAGTATAACTACTACTCAAACTTTTGAAAATACAAAAAATGTTTTATTAGAACATTTGACACTTTTAGAAAAAAACAAAGGAGCTGTTACTGCTTCCATGGAAATTAATAAATTTATACGCCCATATTTCAAACAATTTTCAGAAAACACTCCAGATTTTTCTACAAAATTACGAGAAATTATATCTGAAAAAGACATTTTACAAAAATATCGGTTAATAAATTCACTTTAAAATTCTATAATATCATTTTCAATAAAAAAGTACCAAAACTATTTTTTATAGTCTTGGTACTATTTTTTATACACTTTGTCTAGCTTTATCTACTCTCACTGCATATTTAAAATATTTACCCCAATACTTGCTTTCAAGTGTTGAAATTACTACTCCCTGAGATGTTGAGGCATTTAAAAACAAGGAATTCCCTAAATAAACTGCTGTATGATTTACTCTTTCCTCGGGTCTAAAAAACAATATATCTCCCGGCTTTAACTCTGATCTATCAATTTTTCTACCGTGATTTGCTTGATCTATTGCAACTCTTGGCAATTCATAATTAAATACAGCACGATAAATTCTTCTCGTCAATGCCGAACAATCAATTCCTTCTACCGAATCACCACCCCAAATATATTTTGTTCCTTTCCATATATTAAAGGCTTTTAAAAGAGAATTTTCTAAAATTACTCTATCTATTTCTTCCATCGTTCCATTCATTAAAACTTTATTTTGTAACGCTTCAAACTCATTCATTCTATTACGAATTATTGTATTATCTAACAATATACTTTCTTGATTTTCATTTTTGGGATAATCTTGTTGAGTTATTGTTGCTATTTGCGCTGCATTTATATTACTACAGCTTATAACTATCAGTCCTATTATTGCTAATATTATTTTTTTATTTTTCATTTTTTTATACTGAAATTATATAAATAATTACAACTTTCCTTTCTAAAATTTTATTTTTTACTTTTTAGGTGATTCAATTATTAAAGTAATTGGTCCATCATTTATAGCCTCTATATCCATATGTTCTTGAAATTCTCCCGTTTCAAAGGGAACTCTCGTCTTTGATAGCTTTTTCAAAAATATATTATAAATTTCTCTCGCTTTATCTGCCGGAGCTGATTCCGTATAGCTTGGACGACGACCTTTTCTAGTTTCGCCATAAATTGTAAAATTACTTACAATCATTAAACTTCCATCCACATCTTGCACAGACAAATTCATTTTTCCATCATCATCACTAAATATTCTTAAATTTATTAACTTATCAACACAATAATCTATATCTTTTTCATTATCATCGTGAGTTATTCCAACAAACGCTAATATTCCTTGTTCTATTTCACATTTATATTTTGTGTTTACAAACATCTTTGCTTCTTTAACTCTTTGAATTATTATTTTCATAGTTTTTTCCCATTTCAATTTTTAATTTTAAAATTTAATTACACCATTTACACCATAATTATAATAAATCTTTTTTTATTTTTCAAGTTGTAAAAAAAATATTTTTTCAAAATAAAAAACTACAGTTCTTACACCGTAGTTTCTTCTATTAATTACTTTCTATAATTTCAAAATTTTCTTCTTTTTTATTGAATTTTAATTGATAAACTTTTCTTGCTTCAATCTCAATTTCAACTTTTTGAGGACCATAAATATTTGTAACACTCTTATGAAGTATTCCCGGTCTAGTTGATGAATAAGTAACATTTACTATTCTTTTACCCGGTTTTATGTAAACTCCAGTTTTTGTAGTTTGATAAAAATACACTGCTGGCTCTCCATCTATGTCCAAGACTCTCATTTCTTTAGAAGTTATACCATTTGTCCCTGTATCTAAAAATAATTTTGAAGCATCAGGATTTTCTTGTAAAAATCTATCTCCATTTTTTCTATGGAAATATAATGAAACTCCCATACCTAAAGGAACTAATACTACCATTGCAATTATGTAGTAAGCATAAATTGGTAAATTCATTCAAATTCACTCTCCTTTTCTTTTAGTTTTTATTTTTATAACTCTTTGGTTATCACCAATTAAACATAAGTCCTCCAAAAGACTTTCATAATCCTTGTAACTTAATAAATCACAATCTATTTCTTCTTGTTTCCCTGCCTCATCTGTTACAATTAAACTTTTACTTCCATTCACTTCATAATATGAAAATTCATACTCATTAAAAGGAAATACTTCTTCTTTTTTCCCTTTTTCTAATATTAATTTATCATTATCAACTATTATAGTTATTTTGTTTTGTAATATTGTTGAATATGCAAAAAATAAATATATTAATGCTAATATTATAACTCCATAAGTTGTATCTACTATAAATCTTGATAATATAAATCCAATGAATAAGACAGCAAATAACCCCGTAATTAAACTTATAACCGTTTTAAATAATTTAGGTTTATATCGTTTCATAGAAATCATCTCCTCGTTTATATTATACCACAGATATATTATATCACAAAATTTTTAAAAATCAAAAAAAATTAAACTTTTATTAAAAATATATTTTTAAAATGATTATATTTCAAATCTGTTCATTCATTCAGATGTATTTTTGTTGACTTTGCGAGTATTTTAGAGTAGAATAAAATTTACAAAATAAAAAGTAATCATCTAAATTATTTAAGATGAAATAGGAGGAAAAATGAAAAAAATTATTATGTCATTATTTTTATGTTTACTAGCTCTTTCTTGTGGAAATAGTAACAGTCAAACAGCAAATGAAAAAGAAACTAAAACTACACAAAAAGAAACTTTAGTTACAAGTTTACCGCCTT
>CALHVR010000044.1 GCA_938037005.1 uncultured Leptotrichiaceae bacterium
GTGCTTGTCCGATAAAATCGATGACTTCATTGTAGTGAACTTCAGGTCGTTTCAAAAATTCTGCACCTGTCAGCGCATCTTTAATTGGTCCAAAGCCCAATTTTCCTAATTTTTCTTGTGTTTCTAAAATGGATTTTCCTTTTATGTCATATCTTTGAACTTTTGAAATAATATACGCATTTTCAAGTGCCTTTAAATAATTGTAAACGGTTTCAACGCTTAACTTTCTACCTTGGCTTTTCAAAAAATCTGAAATTTTTTTTGCAGAAAAAATATTTCCAATATTGAAATTAATGAAATTGTAAAAAAGGACATAAATACTGCCTTTTTTATTTTATTTACCTTTATCTTGTAAAAATTTATATTTATCATTGGATATTCTTCAACAAAATCTTTATCTTCTAAGTCTTTAGGAACTTTTGTTTTACATAAAGGGCATCTGTCTTGATGTTCTTCCAATTCAACTCCACATTTTACACAATACATTTTTTCTCCTTCTATTTGTAATTCGTTATTATTTTACTTTTTATTCCTCTTTTTCTCAAATATACAAAATAATCTCTTTCTATTTCATGATTTGTAGTTAAATTTCCAAAGCTTATATATATTTTACTTTTATCACTTATCAATCCAATTTTTATTTTACATCTTTTACTTGGAGGAGGTAAAAATCTATATCCTTTCACAAATTCTTCATATTTTTCTTCTATTTTTAATATTCCTAAATTTGAAAATCCACTTGTATATCCTTTTTCTCCATAATAATCAAAAATAAATGGAATAAATATTTTTTTTATAAAATTAGGAACAATTTTTATAAATATATTTTTTAAATCTCTCAATAAATTTTTCTATATTATCATCTCGAACAAATTCCGTTATATCAATAAATCCTTCATCTATTGAGGTAAATTCACATTTCGGCAACACTTTTTGTATCGCATTTTGTATTTGTTTACCAACAGAGCTATAATGATTTTTTCGTATTTCTACAAATTTTAACTTTGGACAAAGTCTTTTTGCTTCAACCGCAGGCATCGCAGACTTCACTCCATATTTTCTTGCTTCATAACTTGCTGTCGTAACAACACCATAACCTATCGCTATCGGTATTCCACGTAATTTAGGATTATCCCGTTGTTCAACAGATGCAAAAAAGGCATCCATATCATAATGTAAATATATTTTATCCTTCATTCTCATTTCCCTTATTATAATAACTTAAATTCTCCATTTTTTATCACATACTGTTTCTTTGCCATATTAGCTAACTCTATACTATGCGTAACAATTATAATTGATTGTCCCTTTTCTTCATTTATTTTTTGAAATAAATTATTTATAATGTCACTCGTATCACTATCTAAGTTCCCCGTTGGTTCATCTGCTAATAATATTTCCGGATCATTAATCAAAGCTCTAGCTATTGCAACTCTCTGCTTTTCACCACCCGATAATTCCAATGGTTTATGATTAATTCTATGTCCAAGCTCCACTAATTCCAATAATTGTCTTGCTTTTTCTTTTAATTCTTTTTTATTTATTTTTTTATTAATTAAAGCTGGAATCATTACATTTTCCAAAGCTGTAAATTCATTTAATAAATAATGAAATTGAAATACAAATCCTATTTTTTCATGTCGTATTTGATTTTTTACTCTTTCATTTTTATAATTTATTTCCTTTTCATCAATTTTCATTATACCATTACTTGCTTCATCCAAAAGCCCAATTATATTTAAAAGTGTCGTTTTTCCACTTCCTGACTTTCCTTGTATTGAAATAAAATCTCCTTTTTCAACAACAAAATTTATATCTTTTAAAATATGTATCTCTTCAGCTTTAGTTTTATATACTTTATTTATATTTTTTAATTCTAATATTTTATTATTCATATTTCAACGCCTCCACTGGTTTTAATTTAGCTGCTCTTGTTGCTGGATATATCGTAGAAATGAATACGACTATTATTGCTACACTGTAAATCATTATTAATTCTCTTGTTGAAATATATAACGGCAATTCATCTAAATAATAAAACGAATTTTTCATATATATTCCGAACATTTGTTTCATAAGCATTAAAATTAATGGCGATATAATACTCGCAACTATCATACCTAAAATACCGATTATCATTCCTTCTATCGTAAATATTCTTCTTATATTTTTATTTGTATATCCTATTGATTTTAAAATTCCTATATCTTTAATTTTTTCACGCACTATCATATTTAAAATTACCGATACTGCAAATGATGCAATTAATAATAAAAGACTTAAAATTGCTATCAATACAAATTTTTCAAATTTAACTGCACTTAATAAACTTTGATTACTTTCTTTCCAACTAATTAAAGCAAATTCATTTTGATTTAACACTTTTTTTAATTCACTTATAGTTTCTTCTAATAATTGTGAGTTAACAGTTTTTACTCCTATTTGTGTTACAACTTCTCCTCTTTCTGTTAAAATTTGCATTGTTTGAAGTGGTATTATTACTAAATTAGCATCATATTGTAAAAATCCTGTTTTAAATATTCCTTTTACAATAAGTTTTAATTCTTTATTCTCGGCAGATACAAGAGAAAGTTCATCTCCTACTTTCAGCCCTAGTTCTTTAGACAATTCTTCACCTACTAAAATACTATTTAATTCACTTATATCATTAGACCCTTTTATTATTTTTAATTTAAAATCATTTTTTACATTATCACCTTCAAGTCCGTCTGTCAAAACTCCTTTAGCATAACCTCCAAATTTTATAATTCCTTGTGTTTCTAGTCTTGGCATTACTCCTTTTACATTTTTAACTTTTTTTAATTTTTCTACTATTTCTCCATAATTTTCAATTTGTGAATCTTTCATGCTTTTTATATTAATTTCGGGACTTAAAGAAAGTAAAGAACTTACCATATTTTTTTCAAGCCCATTTGATACTGTCAATGAAACTATAAAAACTGTAATTGCTATTGCTACTCCCAAAATTGAAAATATACTTTGAAATTTTCTCTCTCGTATATGTCTTAATCCTATAAAAAATTCTATCATTTTCTCTCACCTACTTTATTTTATATCTTCAGATGCTTCATTTATTATATTATAATTTTCCATTAATTCATTTTCTTGTCTTTCTACTTCCTTCGTATCTAATACAATCTCTTCATTATATTCTGTTTCAAATATAATAAATTCTGTTTTTGTATTTCTTACCTTATCTACAAAATCTTTAAAATTTTTATATTTTTCTCCATTTACTTTCGTTATCAAAATATTTTCTTGCTCATCATATCCAATATTTATATCATACGGCAACACTCTCACTAAAAGTACCATTTCATCATAATTTTTATATTTATCTTCTGTATCATTCGTTAAAGTTATTCCATCTAACTCCAATAATAAATAATTATTTGTCAATGGCTCAAACACTAAACCGCCATACACAAAATATGTTGGCTGATTTTCAAGTGGAATATTTTTTACAACACTATATCTTACATTACGACTATTCAATTTAACTGTTCCCATTTTTTTCTCTTTATTTCTAACAATTTCATAACTTATTTCATCTCCATAGTTTTTTTGTTGATTAATGTAAGATAAATCTGTTTTTTCATCTTTTCTAAATTTTATTGTTCCATCATAATAAATATCTTTTCCATCTAATTTTGTTATAACGTCATTTTTTTGAAGCACTCCTTCAAATGGTGAATTTGGATATATTTCTTTTACCAATATTCCTTTTGAATCATTATCTAATCCTAACATTTTTCTATATGCTATACTCTCTAATTTTACCAATCCTAATCCTAAACTTGGAGAACCATCATATTTCCCATCTTTTACATCATTTAAAAAATGTTTTAATACATTTACAGGAATAAAATATCCTATATTATCAGCTTGCTTAAGTCCAGCAAATGCAACTCCTACCACTTTATCTTTACTTATCACAGGACCTCCACTATTTCCACTATTTATTGCTGCATCTGTTTGACCTATTAAATATTTTTGATTTGTTAAAGTATAGGAATTATGTTCTATTCTTGATACAATCCCTTTCGTTGTGCTTAATTTATCTCCCCCTAAAGGATATCCATAAACATTTACATTTTCTTGTAACTCTGGTAATTTACCTAAACTTAATTGCTTTGTCTCCTTATAAAAATTTTTATCTTCAACATCTATAATCGCTAAATCATAGTCAGCAGAAATAAATTTTACATTTGCTTTATATTTTTTAGAATCTCCTTCTTTTCTAACTTGTAAAAATTTTGCATATAAAACAGAATGTGCATTTGTTATAATTTGATTATTTTCTACTATAAAGCCTGTTGATGTTGAATTATATTCTTCTCCTACTTGCCATGGCGATTTATAATTATGTCCTTGATGGGAAGCATATATTTTCACTAATGCCTTTTTTATATTTTTATCTTCTCCAAATAAAACTACTCCAAGTAGTATAATTATTAATATTATTTTTTTCATTTTACCTTCTTTCTATTTTATAAATAAAATAAAGATGACAAATATATTTTTACTATATATCTTTCATCTTTTAATTTTAATCAACTATCTTATACACAGTTTCTCCTTCTTTTTTTAAATTCAATTTATCTCTAGCAATTTTCTCTATTTTTTCTTTTCCATTAAAATTATTTATATCTTTTTCTATTTTTTCTTTTTTATCTGTATATTCAGCTATTTTTTTCTTCGTTATTTTTATTTCATTATTTATCTCTTTTTGTGCCAATAATACTCCTCTAATATTAAGACCTAAAATAAATATTAATAATATAAATATAACAGTTAATACTGGTACTACTATTTTTTTTATAATTTGTTCAAATGTTATTATTTCCATATCTGCCTATCCTCTTCTTTCATTTCTTATATTTTCTATTTCTTTTATAAAACTGTCTAAACTTTCAAACTTTTTATAAACAGAAGCAAATCGAACATAGGCCACTTCATCTAAATCTAACAACGATGTCATTATCATATTTCCTAAATCATTTGAACTTACTTCTCCTGAATACTCTCTTAAAATTTTTCTTTCAATTTTATCTATAACTTCTTCTATTCTTTGCATATCAACATCTCGTTTTTCAACAGCACGATTTATTCCTTTAAATACTTTTATTCTTGAATATTGTTCTCTTACTCCATTTTTCTTTATTACATAAAGAGATAAATCTACTACTTTTTCATGTGTCGTAAATCTTTTTTCACATTTTTCACACTCTCTACGCCTTTTCACTGAATTTCCATCAGGAAAAACACGACTATCTACAACTTTTGTATTTTCATTACCGCAAAACGGACACTTCATCTTTTCTCCTAAAATTTAACTATAATTTTTATTCATTATTATCTTCTTTTTTTATTAAATCTACTATCTCTTCAGCTGTTTTAGCTTTTAAAATATTTTGATTAAAATTATCATCTTCTCTAATCCATCTTGAAATTCTTGCAAGCACTCTTAAATATTCATTTGAATCAGCTTTTGGACATAAAAACATAAAGAAAATATGTACAAGCTGATTATCAATCGAATCGTACTCTATTCCATCTCTTGAAATTCCAACTGTAATTACCATCTTATCAACAGCATCTGTTTTTGCATGTGGTAAAGCTACACTTTTCCCAATACCAGTTGATCCCATATTTTCCCTACTATATAAATCTTTTAACGCTAATTCTTCATCTTTAACCAAATTTGATTTCAATATATTTTGATGCAATTCTTTAATAACATCTTTTTTATTTTTTGCCTTTAAATTTAATTCAATTGTTTCTATTTTTACATAATCTGATATCTTATTTAACATTTTAAAATTCCTCCATTATAAATTTTGACATATCTAATCTTGCTTGTAAATACTCATTTATATACTTTTCAAAAGCTAT
>CALHVR010000045.1 GCA_938037005.1 uncultured Leptotrichiaceae bacterium
TGAAATAATTAAGTATATCACTATTAGAATTATTATTTTTAATGGATTATTCAATTTTTACACCTCCTTATTACAAGATGTAACGTTCCCAAAGCATTGGATAACTTTAAGAAACTATAATTAGTATATCATTATTTTAATCATAATTCAATTATTATTTAATTTCTTTATATTTTGTTGACTTTTATATTTTTTTGTTGTATAATTCTAGTGTAATAAATGGATTATTCAATAAAATTGGAAACTGAGGCAGTAATGCCTCTTTTTTTTGTACCCCATTTTCTCCTTAGCGAATAGCGACTAAGCTCATGTAAAAATCATTTTTTCCTATAATTTAATGCTTCCAACACATGCTCCTCTTTAATATTTTCACTTCCCTCAATATCTGCAATAGTCCTTGAAATTTTTAAAATTTTATCATACATTCTTACAGAAAGTTTCATTTGATTCATTGCAATTTCAATAATATCTTGTATCTCTTTTGTAACAATACAATACTTTTTCAAATCTTTTTTTGTCATTTGACTATTTAACTTATATTGCTTATATCTTTCATATTGAATTTTTCTTGCTTTCATAACTCTACTTTTTATACTTTTAGATGTTTCTCCCTCATGATTACCAAAAATTTCATCATTATTTAATCGCTTCATTTCTACATATAAATCAATTCTATCTAAAATAGGTCCAGAAAATCTTTTTTGATAATTTTTTATATCTCTCAAACTATCTTTACACATCTCATCCTCAGGAAAATATCCTGAAGGTGTTGGATTTGATGCCATTATAGTAATACACTTTACTGGGTATTCATAAGTGACTTTTGCACGAGATACGATAACTTTTCCATCTTCCAACGGTTGTCTTAAAGTTTCAAGCGTTTTAACTCCAAATTCTCCAAGTTCATCTAAAAAAAATACTCCATTTAATGCCAAAGTAATTTCCCCAACTCTATTTGCACCACCAACTAATGCTACTTGAGTGGCAGTATGATGCGGACTTCTAAACGGACGCTTGTTTACAATCGGACTATCTTTTGACAACATTCCCGACACACTATAAATTTTTGTTGTTTCTATAATTTCCTCGTCCGTCATATCAGGCATTATCGTGTTAAAGCGTTTTGCCATCATTGATTTTCCGGATCCCGGGTCACCCATCAAAAATAAATTATGTCCTCCTGCTGCCGCTATTTCCATCGCCCTTTTTGCAAGTAACTGACCTTTAACTTCTGAAAAATCTAAATTATCGTATTCTTTATTCTCTATTTTCTCTTTTTCTCTTACTATTTTTTCAAGTAACTTCTCTGCCGTAATTTCATCATTTAAAAATTCAATTACTTCTAAAATATTACTAACTGGTACTACATCCAGTCCATTTATAAGTTTTGACTCACTATAATTACCTTTTGGAACTATTATTCCCTCTAAATTTTTTTCTTTTGCTAAAATAGCAGCATTTATTGCACCTTTTATATCTTTTATACTTCCATTTAAAGAAATTTCTCCCATAATCAAATATTTACTTAGCTTTTCCATATTTGTTATTTTTCCAATATTCGCAAGTATTCCAACAAAAATTGGCAAATCAAAATGGCTACCTTTCTTTTTAATATCTGCTGGTGATAGGTTAATTAAAACTCTTTTTACTGGAAAAACTAAATCAACATTTTTAAAGCAACTTCTTATTCTCTCCTTGCTTTCCGTAATTGCTAAGTCTCCCATTCCAACTATATTAAAAACTGGTAGCCCATTTGAAACATCTACTTCCACCTCAACAATATATGATTCTACTCCAAAATAACTACAACTAAGTGTACTTACTGCCATATAAATTCCCCCTTTTATCCCTTTACAAAAAATACTCCACTATGTAGAGTATTATTTAATATTATTTTAATTTATTATATAATTATTTTTAATCTTTGTCAATTATATTTAGTTCTTTTTGCTAATTCCAATTAAGACTAATATAAATGCACCTATTGACATCACAATAAATAAATTTATATAATTTCCTGTTTTATCAACGACTATTCCAAATATTATTGGCACAATTCCTGCAAATATATTTCCAAAAGCTTGAACTATTCCTGAAACTATACTTGCTTCTTCTGGATTTTCTGCATAATCAAGCGGCATAAGCATTGCTATTGGGAATGACCCTCCAAGTCCTATTGATAAAACTATTATTAATACTATTGCCCAAAATATATTTATTTTAACAAATATCGGTAACATAACACCTATTAATATGCAAATTGTTGAAAATATTGCCCAACCTTTTACAGTCCCAATTTTATGCATTGCAGCTGGAATTATAAATCCTGCAATCATTTGGGCTGCTACAAAAAAGGTTAATAATGTAATCAAATTATTTTTACTAATATTTACACTATCTAAAAATGGAACAAGATACATCGCCATACTGTAAAAAACTCCAGATTGTATCCCAAAAAATACTATCATTTTCCAAATATCAATATCTCTCCATTTTATTTTAACAGTTTCCTCTTTAGATTTATCTTCCGTATCATTCATAGACATTTTCCAAATAAAAGCTACAACTAATGAAATTAATGCCCAAATTCCTAGAGCGAAATTCCAATTTGTTTTATCTAATATGCTTTTCGTTGTACTAGAAACAACTAATGACCCAAGACTCATTCCAAATATATAAACTGCTATTAAAATACTTGAATGTTCTGGAAATTCTTTTTTTATTATTCCTGATAAAATTGGAGCAATTATAGCTATTGCAAATCCTATCCCAAATGTCGATATCATTAAGACTGTAAAGCTATTTGGAATAAATCTTCCTAGTGTCATCACACCTAATAAAATTAATAAATAAAATATACTTTTTATTTTTCATGATATTATTGATTAATACAGTATTTAATTTTAATAAGGTTATTGTAATGAGTTTTTGTTATTTAACAATAGTTATTTACATTGTATTTTTAAATAATATTTCATTTGTTTATTATTATTTAATTATGATATTAGTGATATTTTTTAGTATTTTTAAAATGCATAGTACGAAAGATCTTTAGGAGGGATTAATATGTTAGAAATAAAAAATGGTTATAAAAAATTTAATGGTAAGTATATATTTGAAAATTATTCGATAAAATTTGAAAATGGAAAAATTTATGGAGTAACAGGAAAAAATGGGAAAGGGAAAACACTTCTTTTAAAGATATTATGCGGATATAGTGTTTTAACTAAGGGTTCTGTTTATCAAGATACTGTAAAACTTCGTAATAAATTTAATTTTATAAAAAATGCAGGAATTGTAATAGAAAAACCAGATTTCATAGAAAATTATACTTTATACGATAATTTAAATACTATTAAGATGTTAAGCGATAATAAAGATATTAATCTTGATTTTTGGATTGAATTTTATGATTTATTCGAGCATAAGGACAAGAAATACAAGGATCTTTCGTTAGGTACAAAACAAAAAGTATTGATTATTCAGGCATTCATGACAAATCCTGATATATTGATACTAGATGAATGTTTCAA
>CALHVR010000046.1 GCA_938037005.1 uncultured Leptotrichiaceae bacterium
AACATAGTACAGGTGGTGTTGGAGATAAAGTAACAGTTGTTTTAGCACCAGTTTTAGCAGCTTTAGGAATGGGAACTACAAAATTATCTGGAAAAGGATTGGGACATACGGGAGGAACAATCGATAAATTTGAAGCAATAAATGGCTTTAAATTTTCAAGCACTAGAGATGAATTAGTAAAAATTGCAAATAAAACAGGAATAGGTCTTATGGGGTATAGTGATAAAATTGTTCCACTAGATAAAAAAATATATTCATTAAGAGATGTAACTGGAACAGTACCGAGTATTCCGTTAATTGCAAGTAGTATAATGAGTAAAAAATTAGCAATTCAGTCTGATGTTATTATATTGGATGTAAAAGTTGGTGACGGAGCTTTTATGAAAGATATAAATCAAGCAAAAGAATTAGCGAAAAGAATGATAGAAATTGGGAAAGGTGCGGGTCGTAAAGTACAAGTTGTTTTAAGTAATATGGATGAGCCTTTAGGTCATGCAATTGGAAATGCAAATGAAATAATAGAATCTATTGAAACACTTAAAGGAAATGGAGCAAAAGATTTAAAAGAAGTTGTATATATGATAGCGAGTTTAGCTTTAAAAGCTAAAGGTGAAATAAAAGAATTAGAAGAAGGTAAAGAAAAAATTGATGAAGTTATAAATAATGGAACAGCACTTGCTAGATTGAAAGAATTTATAAGTGAAAGTGGAGGTAATGGAGAACTTGTAAATGATTATACAATTTTACCAACACCAAAAAGTAAACTAGATGTAATGAGTGAAAAGATAGGATTTGTACAAAAAATTAAAGCTGAAGAAATAGGAAAAGCAGCAATGATAATTGGGGCAGGAAGAGCAACAAAAGAAGATATAATAGATCATGCTGTAGGTATAAAAATATTGAAAAAAGTGGGAGAAAAAGTAGAAAAAGGAGAAAAAATAGCAGAAATTTACTATAATGATAACAAAAATGTTGAAGAATCAAAAAATATGATTTTAGATGCCTATATTATAACAAATAATAAAGTGGAAGAACCTAAAGCTATTTTAGAAATAATTGAATAATTTTATAAATAAAAAGGTGATAAAAATGAAAATAAATAAATATATTGACCATACAGTTTTAAAAGCTACATCTCAAAAAAAAGAAATAAAAAAATTATGTGAAGAGGCAATAGAGTATGGATTTTATTCTGTTTGTGTAAATGGATGCTTTGTTAAAGAATGTAAAGAATTATTAAAGGACTCAGATGTTAAAATAGCTGCAGTAGTTGGATTTCCTTTAGGTGCTATGACTAAAACTGCTAAAGTTTTTGAAGCTCGTGAAGCTATTGCTAATGGTGCTAATGAAATTGATATGGTTATAAATATAGGAGCATTAAAAGATAAGGATTATGCTTATGTTGAAAAAGAGATAGCTGAAATAAAAAAAACTATTGGAAATAAAGTACTAAAAGTGATAATTGAAACTTGTTATTTGACAGAAGAAGAAAAAATAAAAGCTTGTGAATTATCAGTAAATGCAAAAGCTGATTTTGTAAAAACTTCAACAGGATTTGGAACAGGTGGTGCAACATTTGAAGATGTAGCTCTAATGAAAAAAGTGGTAGGAGATAAAGCTCAAATAAAAGCAAGTGGAGGAGTGAAAGATTTAGCTACTGCTCAAAGATATATTGAAATGGGAGTAACAAGACTTGGAACTAGCTCAGGAATTGAAATAATAAAAGGGCTAGAAGTTGAAAAAGGAAAATATTGATTTAGTATTAATGTTTTTTAAATTAATAGTAAACTTATAAATACATAAAATGAATTTATAGAATTTTAAATTAAATATGAATTAAAATTATGTATAAAGATAGAAATTAGCTTAGATAATAAATTTTGAATAATAAAATAAAATTTAAAAAACTATTTAGAAAGGAATAAAAATGGAAAAAATAGAAAGAGTTACATTAATTGTATTGGATAGTGTTGGAGCAGGAGAATTACCTGATGCGAAAATGTTTGACGATGAAGGAGCAAATACATTAGGAAATATGGCTAAAGCTGTGGGCGGAATGAGTTTACCAAATATGGCTAAATTAGGACTTGGAAATATTACTAAAATTGAAGGAACTCCAGCAGTAGAAGAAGTAGAAGGAGCTTACGGAAGAGCAGTTGAAGTTTCAATTGGAAAAGATTCTACAACTGGACATTGGGAAATAGCGGGAGTACCTTTAGAAAGACCATTTCCAAATTATAAAGATGGATTTTCAGAAGATGTAATAAAAGAATTTGAAGAAAAAACAGGAAGAAAAACGATGTTAAATAAACCGATTTCAGGGACAGTTGCAATAGATGAATATGGAGAAGAACAAATAAAAACTGGAAATTGGATAGTTTATGGTTCTGCAGATCCGGTATTTCAAATAGCAGCAAATGAAGAAATAATACCGTTAGAAGAGCTTTATAAAGCGTGTGAAATTGCACTTGAAATTTGTAATGAAAAATCGCCTGTAGCAAGGGTAATTGCAAGACCTTATGTAGGTAAAAAAGTTGGGGAATTTAAAAGAACGGCAAATAGACACGATTTTTCAATAGATCCTCCAAAAGAATCTATGTTAGAAAGATTGGAAAAAGCAGGGCTTGATGTAGTAGGAATTGGGAAAACAAGTGATTTATTTAATGGAAAAGGAATTACAGATAATAGAAAGGCAAATCAAGATAATTTAGATGGAATTAAAAAAACTGTGGCTGCGTTAAAAGAGAATACGAAAGGATTGATTTTCACTAATTTAGTTGATTTTGATGCTGTTTATGGACATAGAAGAAATCCACAAGGATATGCGGATGCATTAGTTGAATTTGATAATTGGTTGCCAGAAATTGAGAAAAACTTGAAAGATAATGAAATATTAATAATTACTGCTGATCATGGGAATGACCCTACATATAAAGGAACAGATCATACTAGAGAATATATACCTATAATGATTACAGGTAAAAATGTTAAGAAAAATGTTAATATTGGAACGAGAAAAACTTTTGCTGATATTGCGGCAACAGTCGAGGAAATATTGTTAGGTACTGAAAAAGAAGGAAGTTTTGCAAAAGAGATATTAAAATAAAATTAATAAGACAGAGAATTTTAGGAGTAAGATAATGAACGATGATAGAGAACAATGGTTAAAGTGGGCTATGGAATTACAATCATTAGCGCAGGCAGGATTACATTATTCAAAAGAAGATTTTGATTTGGAAAGATTTGAGAGAATAAGACAAATTTCTGCAGAGATAATGTCAATAAAAAGTGGAGTTTCATTAGATGTAGTGAAAAATATTTTTTGTAATGAAATCGGATATCAAACTCCTAAAATTGATTGCCGTGGAGCTATAATTCAAAATGATAAAGTACTTTTGGTAAAAGAACGTGATGGTAAATGGTCGTTACCGGGTGGATGGGTTGATGTAAATCAATCTGTAACAACAAACATTATAAAAGAAATGTTGGAAGAAGCAGGGATTCATGTTAAGGTTAAAAAAGTTGTAGCAATTCAAGATGGGAGAAAACATAATTTATTGAGCGATAAAAGGCAATCTCCGTATGGAGTTTGTAAAATTTTTCTTTTATGTGAAATTATTGTGGGAACGAAAGATGAATTTAGTAAAAATATAGAAATATCAGAAAAAAATTATTTTGATGTAAATAATTTACCAGAATTGTCGTTTAATCGTGTGAATGAAAATCAAATAAAACTTTGTTATGAAGCTTCAAAAAGCAAAGTTTGGGAAACAGTTTTTGAATAATAAAATTGTTTAGATTTAGTAAATTAAAATTTAAAATAGTTAACATTTGAAAGGAAAAAAGTGAAAATAAGAAAAGCAACAATAAATGATTTAGATGAAATAACGAAAATAGAAGCAATATGTTTTCCATTAAAAGAAGCGGCGACAAAAGAAAGTTTTGAAAAAAGGCTTTTAGTTTATCCAGATTATTTTTGGATTTTAGAAAATGAAGATGGTAAAATAGTTTCGTTTACAAATGGAATGGTTACAAATAATAAAAATTTAATAGATGAAATGTATGAAAATTCAAAATTACATGATGAAAATGGAGAATGGCAAATGATTTTTGGTGTAAACACATTGCCGGAATATAGGAAAAATGGATATGCTGAAATGTTAATAAAAGAGATGATAAATGATGCAAAATTTAAGAATAGAAAAGGAATTGTTTTAACTTGTAAAGAAAAATTAGTTAGATATTATGAAAAGATTGGTTTTGTAAACGAAGGAATTTCAGAATCAACACATGGCGGAGTTGTTTGGTACGAAATGAGGATCAAATTTTAAATAGTTAAAATTTATTGAGAAAATTATTTTAACGAAGATAAATAAAAGCCAATATGAAAGGAAATGATGTGGAGAAAATATTTTTATTTGATTTGGACGGGACAATAATTGATAGTAGTAAAGGGATAACGAATGCAGTGAAATATTCTTTAAATACATTAGGATATGAAATTCCAAAGAAGGAAATATTAAATAAATTTATTGGCCCTCCACTTGATGACTCGTATAGTAAATATTTTGGAATGCTAGAAGAAGAATGGAATGAAGCTATAAAGCATTTTAAGAAGTATTATGATGAGAAAGGAATGTATGAATTAAAGATTTATAATGATTTGGAAGAATTACTTTCAAAACTTTCAAAAAAATATAGACTTTATGTGGCAACTTCAAAAGATGAATATAATGCTAATAAAATACTTAAAAATCTTAAAATAGATAAATATTTTGAATATATTGCAGGTGCATCGTTAGAAGATGGAAGAAGTAGAAAAGAGGATGTTATAAAATATTTGTTACAAAGAGAAAAAGAAAATCTTAAAAATAATGAAATAATTATGATTGGAGATACAAAATTTGATATAATAGGTGCTAATATGAATAACATGAAAAGTATCGGAGTTCTATATGGTTTTGGGACAAGAGAAGAATTAGAAAATGAAAATGCTACATTTATTGTTGAGAAACCATTAGATATTTTAGACTTAGAAATTTAAGAGAATCTTGCAAAAGAGATTCTCTTTTTTTGAAAGAAATAAATTTTAAAAACATAAAAAAAGGAATGGAATCCATTTTTAATTGATTTTTATAAAAAAATGGAATATAATGTATCTAAAGAGGTGCTATATGGAAAGAATAGAGAGAGAAGAGTATTTAGAATTTTTGAAAAATCATAAAGATAAACAGATAATAAAAGTAGTAAGCGGAATAAGAAGAGCAGGTAAGTCTACTTTATTTGAAATATATAAAGATTATTTATTAAAAAATGGAGTTGAAAAAAAACAAATAATATCTATCAATTTTGAAGATATAGATTATGAAGAGCTAACTGATTATAAAAAACTCTATGAATTTATAAATTCTAAAATGCTTGAGGATAAAAAAAATTATATCTTTTTAGATGAAATTCAACATGTAGATAAATTTGAAAAAGTTGTAGATAGCCTTTTTATAAAAGATAATGTTGACTTATATATAACAGGTTCTAATGCTTATTTTATGTCAAGTGAACTTGCAACTCTTTTAAGTGGTCGTTATATAGAATTAAAAATGCTTCCTTTATCTTTTAAAGAATACTATCGAGCTAGACTAGAATATGAAAATTTAGATAAAAAAGAAAATAAGATATTAAAAACTCTTATGCAATATTATAATGAATATATAGTAAATAGTTCTTTTCCTTATACTTTACAATTAAACAATAATTTGAAAAATATATATGAATATTTAGATGGAATATATAACTCTGTTCTTTTAAAAGATATAGTAGCAAGATTAAAAATTTCTGATGTTATGAGACTTGAAAGTGTTGTTAAATATATATTTGATAATATTGGTAATTTAACTTCAATATCAAAGATTGCAAATACTCTAACTTCAATGGGAAGAAAAACTGATACAAAAACTATAGAAAAGTATATAAAAGGACTTGTTGATGGACTCCTTATATATGAAGTTAATAGATATAATATAAAAGGTAAAGAATTTTTATCAACATTATCAAAATATTATGTTTCAGACTTAGGTCTTAGGCAAATGATTTTAGGTAATAGAAACATAGATATGGGGCATATCCTTGAAAATATAATTTATCTTGAATTACTTAGAAGAAAGGTTAATGTCTATGTTGGACAGTTTGATAAAAATGAAGTTGATTTTGTTGTTATTAATTCAAATGAAATTGAATATTATCAAGTTGCTTTAACTGTCTTAGATGAGAATACTTTAAAAAGAGAGTTAGCTGCTTTTAAAAATATAAAGGATAACTACCCTAAATACTTGATAACATTAGATGATGTGTTGCCAAACACTGATTATGAGGGAATAAAAGTAATTAATGCTTTGGAATGGTTGTTGGGAGAATAAGAAAAATATATTGGAGGGGAATTTATGAAAGAATATGTTTATAGAATTCATATAAGACCAGAAAGTGCTACAATTCAAAATCCATTTGATTTTTGTACCGGAAAAGTAAGGGTCAACGACAAGTCCGGTGGTTTTACGAATATAGCTTTCGTGTCCATCGGCTTTTAATTGGGTACAAATATCAGCAGTACGGCGACATTGCCAAACAATCGCGTTATAAATCGGTTTGCCCGTTTCTTTTTCCCAGACAATCGTGGTTTCGCGCTGGTTGGTAATTCCGATAGCAGCAATTTTATCGGAGGTAATACCCGCTTTAGCAACGACTTCGTTTAATGTTGAGCTTTGGCTTGCCCAGATTTCCATCGGATTATGTTCAACCCAGCCCGCTTGCGGATAAATTTGGGTAAATTCACGCTGTGCCACTTCGACGATATTGGCATTTTTATCTAATAAAACCGCACGGGAGCTTGTGGTGCCTTGGTCGAGAGCAATAATGTATTCTTGAGTCATTATATAGAAATAAAGCAGGTTAATTAGGATTCGCCACAGTTGCACGGTAAATGTTTACCGATAAAACGTTGGTATCCCCAAGCACCAAGCAAACCACCGACAATGGGTGCAATTAAAGGGACGAGGAAATAAGGAATGGCTAAACCACCAGTGAGCGCAATGTCGCCCCAGCCGGCAAAATAGGCAAATAATTTCGGGCCAAAGTCACGCGCCGGGTTCATGGCAAAGCCGGTTAATGGACCGGTTGCACCACCGATGACGGCAATAAGTAAACCAATCAATAGGGGAGCCATAGGACCTTTGGGTACGCCGTTGCCATCATCGGTTAAGGCTAAGATTAAGCCCATTAAAATGGCGGTAATCACTGTTTCCACTAAAAATGCTTTGTAAAATGTGATGTGTGGATGCGGATAGGTTGAGAATACATTGGCAACACCAACGGTTTCTCCGCGAACGATATTTTGTGCGGCTTCCGTTGCGGCAAAAAGATCTTGATAAAGCAAATAAATCAACGCAGCGGCAACAAATGCACCGGCCATTTGCGCGATGATGTAAGGAATCACTTTTTTGCCGTCAAAGCAAGCAAATTTCCATAAAGCAATGGTTACCGCCGGATTTAAGTGAGCTCCCGATACGCCGGCAGTACAGTATACCGCCATAGCGACTCCGATCCCTCAAACAATGGATATTTCCCAAAGTCCGAAGGCTGCACCTGCTCTGCTAGTTTTGCTGCTGCGACACAACCGCAACCAAAGAAAATAAGAAGACCTGTACCTAAAAACTCCGCAATACAAGCACCTTTAAGTGTGTGATTTGTAGTCATAAGCTCTCCTTAATAAGAAGGAATTGATAAGAAGCATTTCGTTTTAAAACAGAATGCGGCGTCAAATTAATGAATAAATTTTCGCCAAGCAAACAAAAATAGTTTAATTTGTGAGCAGGATCACAGAATATTTAATCGTTTAAGCAAACGTTTGCGTAAATTTTAGAATGTTTGAGCGTTAAGCGTGATCATGATCACAAATTTAGAAATTTATATTTTCTTTTGTTTCCTTTGTTTTCGTTTGATGTGATAAAATGAGCATAAA
>CALHVR010000047.1 GCA_938037005.1 uncultured Leptotrichiaceae bacterium
TTTCCATACGAAACAGTTAGTTTTCTTTTTTCAGAATTATTATATTAAAAATCAAATAATATATCAAGCACTAAAAATTTATTTTCATTTTAAAATTATTCAAATGTAATCTATTTTAATACTGGCCAGAAGTCTTTATTTGCTTCAATTAAATCATCTAATATTGCTTTTGCAACTTTTGCACTTGGCACAGTTCTTGACAATGTAATTGCCTGCCATAATTTTTGGTATGAACCTTCTATCCATGCTTCTACTGTCAATTTTTCAACTGATACTTGTTGTTCCATTAATCCTTTTTGGAATTGAGGTATTTGTCCTTGCAATATTTTTTCTGGTCCATTGCTTCCAACTAAGCAAGGAATTTCAACCATTGCAGTAGGATCGAAGTTTGATAATGCTCCATCATTTTCAACAATTAATAACATTCTTTCTTTTGTATTATATGCAATTGCTCTTGCCAAATCTACTATATATGAAGCATGATCATCTACATGTAATTTAGAACCTTTTGCTGTACCTTTTTCAGCGATTGCTCTACATTCACCAAATACAAATTTTTCTCTTCCTTCCATTACTTCATTTGCTCTTGTATGGTTTGGATTTGAATGTTCTACAACATAATCAGGGAAGAAATAGTATTTTAAGTATGTATTTGGCAATGTTTTTTTGTCTAATGCACAAACATCTTTAGCTTTAGTGAAAGTATCATTCCAGCTTGCTTCTGTATTTTCTCCTTCAATTGGAACATTATATCCAACTTCTTCTACTTTTTTTCTTAATTCTGGCATCAAGTCATTTCCTTCTTTATCTCTAATGTCTGTCCACCATCCAAAGTGATTTAATCCAAAGTATCTAATTACCATATCTTTTCTTGATTTTAATCCCAACATTTCTGCCATTCTTATTTCTATTCCTATTGGCATATCACAAATATTTAATATTTTTGAATTTGGTCTTAATCTTCTAGTTGCTTCAGCTACTATAGCTGCCGGATTTGAATAGTTTAACATCCACGCATTTGGTGAATATTTTTCCATGAAGTCTACTAACTCTATAACTCCACCAATCGATCTCATTCCATATGCAATTCCACCTGGTCCACAAGTTTCTTGTCCCACTACTCCGTGTTTTAAAGGTATCTTTTCATCTTTTTCTCTCATTGCATATTTCCCAACTCTTATATGTGCCATTACAAAGTCAACATCTGTAAATGCAGTTTCAGGATCTGTTGTTGAAACAAATTTAATTTCTGGTGCTTTTTCTTTTATTATAATTTCACACGCTTTTGCGATAACATCTTGTCTTTCTTCATCGTTATCAAAAAATTTAATTTGTCTTATTGGAAATTTGTCCAAATTATCTAATAACATTAAAACAATTCCTGGTGTAAATGTACTTCCTCCACCTGCTACTACAATTGAAAATTTCTTCATAATTACTCATCTCCTTAAATTTAGCTTATTTGCTTTCTTAATTTCAACATCTATTATATCATACTTTTTTATTTTGTCAATAGGTTTATATAAATCTTTTTTTATTTTTTATATTTTTATAAATATCTACATCTTTTTATTGCTATTTTATATATTTTAGTGTATAATTATAATAAAATAAATGAAAGGTTTGTATATATGAAAAAATACGAAATTATTTATAAAGATATTAAAAATGAAATTGAAAGTGGAAAATTAAAAGTTGGAGAATTTTTAATAAAAGAAGATGATTTAGCTGAAAAATATAATTTTTCAAAACTTACAGTTCGTAAAGGACTCTCACTATTAGAAACAGAAGGTTATATTCAAAAAATAAAAGGTAAAAAATCAATAATTCTTGAAAAGAAAAAACTTGAAAATGTTACTTTAACATCTATTCAAACCATGCAAGAAATAAATAAAGCTCAAAATATTAATGTAAAAACTAATTTAATAAGTCTATATATAGTTCAAGGTGATCAAAAATTAATGAAAGAATTTCAAGTTCCTGCTAATGCTGATTTTTATAAAGTTGTCAGAAGTAACACTTTAGATGGAGAAGTTTTAAATTACTCAACTACCTTTTTTGATAGAAAAATTGTACCTTTTTTAAGTGAAGAAACTGCTAAAAAATCAATTTATGAATATTTAGAAAAAGAACTAAATTTAAAAATTGCTTATTCCCGTAGAAATATTTCTTTTAGGAAAATTACCGATGAAGAACAACAACATTTTAAACTAAAAGATATTAATATGGTCGTTGTCATAGAAACACACGCCTATCTTTCTAACGGTATGCTTTTTCAATATGAAACGATTGTCCATCATCCAGAAAAGTTTACTTTTACAGCTATTGCCAAAAGATAATTTTGGCATTTTTTATTATTCAATCTTTTTCACTTTTCCACTCTTCTAAGCCTACAATTATATATTTTTCTCTCATTTTATTTTTTGAATATATTTTTTAAAATAAAAAGAAAGAACTCTCTCAAGCTTTTACACTTTTGAAAATTCTTTCTCATTTTTGTTTTATTCTATTTTATTTCATTAAATTTTCTATTTTATCTCTTACTGAAGATACTGTTAATCCAATTATTACTTGAACTGCATTTCCTTTTCTTACAACTCCATGAGCCCCCGCTTGTTTAAATACTGAATCTGGAGCTAATTTAGTTTCATCTTTTACACTTACTCTTAATCTAGTTGCACAGTTATTTAAGTCTTCAATATTATCTTTTCCACCTAATGCTTCTAAAATGATTAACGCTTGATCATCAGCTTGATCTTTTGAAGAAACTTCTCCACCTGCTTGTCTTGCTCTATAATCTGCTTTTGTATATAATTTAGCTTCTTCATCTTCTTCTTCTCTTCCAGGTGTTTTTAAATTCATTTTTTGAATTAAAGTTTTAAATACAACGAAATAAATTCCTGTAAATATTAATCCAATTACAATTTGAGTTACTATTTGTCCACTGTGATTTTTAGCAATTGGTACCCAGTTTAAGAAGATAAAGTCTAATAATCCTCCACCCATGTTTCCAACTACTCCAAAAATAAACATTGTTGTTGCCATTGTTGCTGCTAAGAATGCGTGTACCGCAAATAACACTGGTGCTATAAATAAGAATGTAAATTCTAATGGTTCTGTAATTCCAGAAATCATTGCTGTAAATACAACTGGTATTAATAACCCTGCTGTTAATTTTTTCTTTTCAGGTTTTGCTGTTGCATACATTGCTAATGCTATACCCATTGCTCCAAATATTTTTGAATTTCCATGTAACGCAAATCCACCTGCTGGGAATAATTGTTTTAATGGTTGTGTGCTAGCTGCAAATTCTTGAATGTGTTGAATCCAATAAGTTTGTATTCCACCTTCTACAACTGCTGGTCCAAATACAAATGGAGTATATACAAAGTGATGCAATCCAGTTGGTATTAAAATTCTTTCTAAGAATGTATAAATCCAAACACCAAATGCACCAGATGCTACTAATAATCCTTGTAAATGAGTAATTCCTAATTGAACTTTTGGCCAAACTAATACTGTTACTAAAGCACAAGGGATCATAACTACAAATCCTACTATATAAACTAATACTGACCCTTGGAATACTCCTAAAAAGTCTGGTAATTTTTTATCAAAGAATTTATCATGAATATAAACTGCGATAGCTGCAATAATAATTGCTCCAAATAAGTTTGTATCTAGCGTTTTAATTCCTGCTATCATTGATAATCCACTTGTTCCACCTGGATCTTGTGTCATATCAACACCAAAGTTCCATAAAGTTAACAATGCACCAACAAAATAATTAAATGTACAATAAATTACAAATGTTTCCATACATGCTCTAGCATTTGCTTTTTTAGCAAGCCCTATTGGTAATGCAATAGCAAATAACAATGGCATTTGTCTAAATACTGTCCATCCTCCTTCTTCAATTAATTGCCAAAATTTAAACCAGTTAGTTGATGGATCAGCTATGCTCCCCACGATTTGTGGGTTTTTTAAAACTGATGTAATCCCTACCACTAATCCAGTGAAGGCAAAGAATAATACTGGTGTCATCATTGCTCCACCAAAACGTTGAATTTTTTTTAACATAATGTTACCTCCAAAAATTTATATTAATTTATTTTATTCTTACAATCTATTATACCTTGTTTTTTTCTTTAGTCAATACTTTTACGGAAATCTTTTTTGATTTTTTTTATCTTTTTTGTAAAAAGTTCTTTTATTTGTAAAACTTATGTTTTTTTCGTGTTAAAAATTATTCTTGACTATAAATCAATTTCAACTTCTATTCCAAAATGATCCGAAACTATTGGATAATTTTTTCCATTAAAAATTACCTTTGATTCTTTAACTTTTATTTCTTTATTAGTAAAAATGTAATCAATTCTCATCTCATTTTTACTATCTTTCCAACCATCTATATTCTTTTCAACTGTTATTCCATCATCTTTTTTTTCTGCCATCGTATAAGTGTCATAAAGTCCTTCTGATAAAATTACATTGTAATCAATCTTATTATTTATAGCATCTGTATTAAAATCACCCATTAAAAATTTTAAGATTTTGTTAGGATTTCTATTTAATATTGTTTTTAAATTATCTGTCATTTTTTCAGTCTCACAATTTGGTAAATTCATATGACAACTATAAAATTCTATATTTTGTCCATTATAATTTATTTCTGCACTTATAATTTTTCTAGATGAAATTGATCTTACAGACTGTGTATAAGTACAATAAAAATCATCTGTATTTACTAATTTATGTTTAGTTAATACCCCTATTCCTTCATCATATTTCCCATAGCCTATATGAGAATTTGCCCAATGATAATAATATTCCGTATCGGTATATTCAGCTATTTTATTTAGTAAAACCCACCCATAATTATCTTCCTTTATATCTGCATATACAATTTTCCCACTCATAGTTTGATTTACTTCTTGTAAAGCGATTACATCATATTGCTTTTCTGCAATAGTTTTAGCTAAAATATCAATTTTTTCTAATTGATTTTCTTCTATCCACGCATGAACATTTAACGTTAATATTTTCATAATTTTTTCCTTTTCTCTTTCTATTTATTAATTTTATTATAACATCATTTATATTTTTGTCAATACTTTTATGTAAATCTTTTTAGCAAATATTATAGAAAACCCTAAATGTTAAAATAAAAAAGCTTCATAATTTTAATTACAAAGCTTTCATCACTAAATTTATATAATTTATTATTTTTCTCCTGACATTTTTTTTGATTTATCTGTACAAGCTTTCACTGCTTCAATAACTGTTCCTCTAAATTTACCATTTTCTAAAACTCTAATTGCCTCTATTGTTGTTCCTCCTGGAGAAGTTACTTCATCTTTTAGTTGTCCTGGATGTTTTTTCGTATCTAATAAGATTTTAGCTGAACCTAATATTGTTTGTGATATGATTTCATATGCTTTTTCTCTCGGCATTCCTTCAAGTACAGCTCCATCAGCAAGTGCTTCCACAAACATATAAACATAAGCTGGTAGTGAGCCACTAATACCCGTATAAACATGCATTAATTTTTCTTCTATTTCTACACTTTTTCCAAAACACTCTAATATTCTAGTTATTAAATATTTATCATTTTCATCAATTCTATCGTTAAAACTAACTGCTGTCATAGCTTCTAAAACTTGAGCAGGAGTATTGGGCATAGTTCTTACAATTTTTTTATCTTTACCTATAATTTTCTCAATATAATCTATACTAATCCCTGCTGCTATACTTAAAACTATTTTACTATCATCTAAAACTATTTTTATTTTTTCCAACACTTGCGACATTAAATTAGGTTTTATTGCTAAAATAATAATATCACTGTTTCTAACCAATTCTATTTCATTAGAAAAAACATTAATATTATACTTAATTTTTTTTATCGCCATTTTATTTATTTCAAATACATTAATATTTTCACCATTTATAAACTGCGATTCAACTAATCCTTTTAAAATAGCTCCCCCCATATTTCCTATTCCTATAATCCCTATTTTCATCTATCTCACTTGTCCGTTTCCTCTTATAATGTATTTTGTTGTTGTTAATTCTCTCACACCCATAGGACCTCTAGCATGAAGTTTTTGAGTTGAAATACCAATTTCTCCTCCAAATCCAAACTCTCCACCATCTGAAAATCTTGTAGATGCATTTACATATACTGCTGCTGAATCTACTTCATTTAAAAATTTTTCTGCATTTCTCATATTCTCAGTTATTATACTATCTGAATGTTGTGTACTATGTTCATTTATATACTCAATTGCCTCTTCTACATTTTTAACTAATTTTAACGACATTATCATATCTAAATACTCTGCTCCAAAGTCTTCTTCTGTTGCAAGTTTCACATCTTCCCTATTTCCAACAATGTCTAATGCTTCTTGACTATATCGTAATTCCACTTTATTTTCTAACAGCATATCTGTTAAAGATGGTAATACTTTATTAGCAATATTTTCGTGTACTAACACCGTTTCTATTGAATTACATGTACTCGGTCTTTGAGTTTTTGCATTTTTTATAATATTTAATACATCGATAATATTTGCACTTTCATCAACAAATACATGGCAAACTCCAGCTCCAGTTTCTATAACAGGAATTGTAGCATTTTCTAAAATAAATTTTTTAAGTCCTTTCCCCCCTCTAGGTATTAAAACATCTATATATTTATCTAATTTTATCATTTCTTTAACTAATTCTCTATCTGTACTCTCAATTAATTGAACTGAATTTTCGGGTAATCCAGATTTATTTCCTACTTCATTAAATAATTTATTTAAGTACATATTTGAATTAATTGCATTTGCTGACCCTCGTAAAATTACAGCATTTGATGATTTTATTGCTAATCCCGCAGAATCTATTGTTACATTTGGTCTTGATTCATAAATCATTCCAATTACACCCAACGGAACTCTTTTTTTCTCTATTGACATTCCATTTTTATGTCTCCACCCTGTTAAAATTTCTCCAATTGGATCAGTAAAAGCTGCTATTTCTTCAAGACTAACTGCCATACTTTCAATTCTTGAATCTGTTAATTCCAATCTATCAAGCAAAGCAAAACTAAGTCCTGCTTCTTTTCCCGCAACCAAATCTTTTTTATTGTACTCTTTTATTTCCTCTTTTTTTACTCTAAGTTCTTTCGCAATTTCTAATAGTACTTTATTTTTTGTTTCTGTATCAATTGTCAATAATTTTTTAGAAGCTATCTTTGCTTTCTTTCCCATTTCCTCTATATAATTCATATCTTACCTCACATTTAAAATTTATCTTACTATAAAATTATAGCATATTTTATTTTTTACTTAAATAAAATATTAAAATTATTTTTTATTTTTTGTCGTACTTTTATCTCTAAATTTTACAATATGATGTTCTCTACATCTCGCTTCATAATTTTCTGTTGCACCGACCATAACTAACGGATCGTCATAATATGCAGGCTCTCCGTCTATCAATCGTTGTGTCGCATATGCAGTTTTTCCACAAATCATACATATTGCTTGTAATTTATCAACTCTATCTGAAATCGCCATAAGCTCTGGAACTGGTGCATACGGTTCTGCTCTAAAACTCATATCAAGTCCTGCTACTATTACTCTCTTTCCTTTTTTTACAAATTTTTTACAAAAATCTACAATTTCTTCCCCAAAAAATTGAATTTCATCAATTCCAATTACTTCAGCATCTTCATTTTTTTTCATAATTTCTTCCATCTCATCTTTTGTTGAAACAGGATAAGCATCAAACTTATTTTTATCATGTGATGATATTGCGATTTCATCATATCTTTTATCTATAGCATGTTTAAAAACTACTACTTTTTGTTTTGCAAATTTTGCTCGTCTTAATCTTCTTATTAATTCTTCACTTTTTCCCGAATACATACTTCCGGTAATAACTTCTAATCTTCCTATTTTTTTTGAATGAAATTCCATATTTATATTCCTTTTCTTTTTATTATCAATTTTTATAAAAAATTATTTAAAAACTGCATCACCAATCCTAAACACTTTATGTCTAAGATTAGAGATGCAGCCCTATTAATATCAAAATTTATGATATTATGTTTACTATTTTACTTTTTCAACTAATTTTGCAAACTCTGCTGGATTATTTAAAGCTAAGTCAGCTAAAACTTTTCTATCTAATTCAATTCCAGCTTTTTTCAATCCATTCATAAATTTAGAATAAGATACACCGTTTAATCTAGCTGCAGCATTGATTCTGATAATCCATAATTCTCTCATTTTTCTTTTCTTTTGTTTTCTATGTTCTGTTGCGTAAGCCATTGCTTTTTTAACAGCTTCATTAGCTTTTTTATAGTTTGTTTTAATGGCTCCTCTATATCCTTTAGCTTCTTTCAATACTTTTTTATGTCTTTTTCTTCTTACTATTCCAGTTTTTACTCTTGGCATTTTTGCTCCTCCTTATACTTTCCTCACTGTTTTCTCTTTTTTATTATCTTCCTTCTTGACCAGCTAATGCTTTTTTAATTTTTCTAGCTGCTCCTGCAGGTACTACTGCGTCTTGTCCTAATCTTTTCTTTCTTTTATTAGATTTTTTAGTTAAAATGTGGCTTTTTCCTGAATGTTTAACTACTAATTTCCCACTTCCTGTAACTTTTACTCTTTTTTTAGTCCCTTTGTGTGTTTTCATTTTTGGCATTTCTATTTTCCTCCTTAATTACTTTTTAGGTGATAATAAAACAAATTTTTGAACTTGTTCTTTACCATATTTTTTTTCAACAATTGCAATATCTTCAAATCTATCTGCAAATGCATCTAAAACCTTAACTGCTGCATCAGCATGCGCTTTTTCTCTACCAGAAAGTCTTAAACTAACTTTAACTTTGTATTCTTTAGCTATGAATTTTTCAATTTGAGCAATTTTTGTATCTTTATCATGCTCATCAATATGAGGTTTAATTCTAATTTCTTTGATAACAACATTTTTTTGTTTCTTTTTGTTTTCTTTATCTTTTTTTGTTTTCTCATACTTGAATTTTCCATAGTTCATTATTTTGCACACAGGTGGTGTAGCATTTGGTGAAATTTCAACCAGATCAAGTTCTTTTTCTGTCGCTAAAGCTATTGCTTCATTAACAGACATGACTCCAAATTGTTCTCCATCCTCACCGATAACTCTTATTTCTCTTGCTCTGATTCTTTCATTCATTCTTGGTTCATCAGATTTATTAGTCCCTTTTATAAAGAACACCTCCTAATTTTTACAATAAAAAAACAAGATATAAGAAACCTTGCTCAATAGTCAATATAAAATTTATACACATCAAAACAAAAATATATAATATTTTTAAACTTTATATGTTAAATAAACTAATTAACTAATACCTTACTCATCTTAAAGTCCTAAGACTTAAATGCTTTTAAGCATCAACAATAAAGTATGAAATCATACTCGATGGAAAGGTGAGAACACAATGTTTCTACTTTCTAATTTAATTACTTGATTATTTTACTACATTCCCATATTTTTGTCAACTACTATTTTAAATAAACGGAAATTTGTCTCTTATTCTTTTCACAAAATTTATTTTAACTTAATATCATTATAATTTTGCAAGCTACTATTTATAATAATGTTTCGCATTTAGCATTTTTTCTGCTAATTTATAGTTAGACATATAACTTTCCACATAATTATAAAAACCTCTTCCGTGATTTGGATATTTTAAATGTGCCAATTCGTGAAGTACAACATATTCAATCTCAAATACACTTCTTTTTATTAATTCTACATTAAGATTTATATATTTTTTATTATAATTACACGAACCCCATCTTGTTTTCATTGGTTTTATCGATAAATGTTCAATATGCTCATTTAATATTTTCAGCCATTTTTCCATTATTTGTGGAAATATTTTTTTAGCACAATCAAAATACCATTTTTCAACGATTTTCTTTCTATCTTCCGTATTTTCTCTGTCTGTATATAAAATTATTTCTTGTTTTTCTTTATTCAAATTTATTTTATTGCTATTTCCATTCTTTACTATTAAATTATATTCAGTGCCTAAAAGTTTATGTTTTTCTCCTGTTACATACTCAAATTCTTTTCGTTCCTCTTTAACTTTTTCCACTTTTTTTAATACACTTTTTATCCACTTTTCTTTTGAACGAATAAAATTTTCAATATATTCTGTATGTAAATTTAGAGGTGCAGAAATATAAATTTCCATTTTTTCATTTATTCTTAAATTTATATTTTTTACTTTTTTTCTATGTACATCATAACCTAATATTTTCTCTACTTTCATTTTACCTCTTTATTTTTCAAAATTATCAATTTCTTCTTCTACAATACTATAAATATCAATTCCCATTGGAACTCTTTTAAATACTTTTTCATATAAGTCTTTATTGTTTTCTCTACAACTTTTTAATAATTTCACACAACTTTCTTTTTTATTCAAATTTATAATATATTGATCTTTTAAAAATATTTTAACACTAAGTTTGTCAAATTTATTTTTATTAAAATTGCCTATTTTTATGATTTTTTGTTTTTCTAAACTGCCTAGAGTTCGTCTGATTGTCATTGCTGACCAAAAAGGGAACTCTGTTTGCCACTCTTCAAGCGTCTTATAAAACCACTTAACTCCTGTAAATTCATTAGCACTCTTAAGTAACCAATAATGCATTTGTTGGAGCATAATCGCCTCATTTAAGCCGATTTCTTTAGCAAGCGATGGCAGCACTTGTAAAGGTGGTTCGTTAATTAATAACCGACTCATTGAATATCCCCTTCCAACGTGTTATAATAACTTTAGTTAATATTTGTATGACGGCTTTTATAAGTCGTCTTTTTTTAATACTCTTTTTTTCAATTCTTCAATTAATTCGTTTGTACTGTATTCTTCTAATGGATTAGTATCTGGTAGATTAGTAGCTAATAATTCTATTACTGACATTCCTACTGAATTTGCAATTTTTTTAAGATTATTTGTATTTGGAAATTTTTTTCCAATTTCCCAATTTGAAACGACTTGTTTCTTTGCATTGAATAGGTTACCAAACTGTTCTAAAGTCATGCTTCTTTCAAGTCGAATGTGTTTTATTTTTTCTCCAACTTTCAAATAATCTGAGATTTCAGTTACTGGTGAACCATTTAATTCTTCGATTTTTTTTAGTGTTTTAATGTTAGGTAAGGATTTCCCCTTTTCCCATCTAACAATTGCTTGTTGGTTGGTACCTAACAAATTTCCAAATTGTTTTTGAGTTAATTTTTTGTTTTTCCTTATTTCCCATATTTTTTCTCCAATAATCATTTTAAAGTCCAATTTAAATTCCCCCTTCCAACGTATTAAAATTACTTTATACGTTTAAAAGCTCTCTTGCAGTATCATATGCGCCCTCTAAGGTTGAATGAGTACTGCTGCCTTTG
>CALHVR010000048.1 GCA_938037005.1 uncultured Leptotrichiaceae bacterium
ACTCTACACTACCGTAATAGACCCTGACTATTACCAAAGAACTATAGATCTTGTCGAACAAAAAATGAGTGCTATGGGCTTATCTGAAGAACAATTAAAGGCATTCACAGATGAAATGGCTAAACACAAACCTTCACTCTTGAAGACTTTCCTTTCACCTCTTATTTCAGGGGGTATAGGCGGACTTGTATTGGGGGCTATTATAGGAGCTGTAAAGAAAAAAACAAGACCTTCTTTATAAAATATTTGTACTTAAATATTTATCACTTTGCCAGAGTATCAGTACTTTGGTAAAGTTTTTTATATAATAATTATTTTTCCTTTGCTCCAATTCTTGTTTCATAATTGAAACTTTATTCAATAAAAATCTATTTAAGATTCTTTCTTTTTGTGATAACTCTATTTTAAGTTTATCTTTTTCAGGAATAATAATTTCAGCTGCTTGAGTAGGTGTTGCCGCCCTTTTATCTGCCACCAAATCTGATAATAAATTATCAATTTCATGTCCTACTGCTGAAACTACTGGTATTTTAGACTTAAAAATTGCTTCAATTACAGGCTCTTCATTAAAAGCCCATAAATCTTCAATACTTCCTCCACCACGACCAACAATCAAAATATCTATATTCAACTGTTCATCATCTTTCATTTTATTAAAAAACTCTATTCCATTTGCTATCTCCAACGAAGAACCTTCTCCCTGAACTTTCGCCGGATAAAGATAAATATTTATATTATTATTTCGTTTATGTGTTGTATTTATTATGTCTCTTATTGCCGCTCCAGTTGCTGCTGTCACAACACCTATATTTATTGGCAATTTAGGTAATACCTTTTTATGTTCTGCATCAAAATAGCCTTTTTCTAAATAATATTTTTTTAATTGCTCTAACTTTTCAAAAAGAGACCCTAGTCCGCTCATTTTTTCTACACTTTCAGCAATAATTTGATAATTTCCAGCAGCTTCATAAAGTGAAGCACTTCCCATTATCTTTACTTGGTCACCTTCTTTTAAATCAGTTGGAACACCTTTATACAAATATTTAAAAACCGCACATTTCACACTAGCTTTATCATCTTTTAGCGTAAAATATAAATGTCCCGACTTTTGATAAGTTATATTTGACATTTCTCCCTGTATAAAAATATTTTTAAAAGTGTGAGTTCCTTCTAAAAACTGCTTCACAGCTCTATTCACTTCACTTACTGTAAATATTGTTGCCGCCATTTTACCGCCTTTCATTCACTCTACATTATTCTACTACTTTAATTTTCCCATCCATTCTTCCTCTTTTGCTCCAACTAATACAAAGTCATCTCCAATTAATATCGGTCTTTTTATAAGCATTCCATTTGAAGCTAATAACTCTAATTGCTCTTCCTCTGACATATCTTTTAATTTATCTTTTAATCCCATTTCTTTATACTTAATTCCACTCGTATTAAAAAACTTTTTTAATTCTAATCCACTTTTTTTATAAATTTCTCTCAATTCCTCTTTACTTGGTGTTTCTTCCACAATATGTTTTTTTTCAACTTCTACACCTTTTTCATCTATCCATTTTAACGCTCTTTTACATGTTGTACATTTTGGGTAATGATATACTTTCATAACTTTTTTCGTATGATAATTTTTACCATACTCTCCTTTCTCATTTTTTATTATAATTCTAATAACATTTTTTTCAATTCATTCATTTCATCTCTAAGTTTTATTGCTTCCTCAAAATTAAGTTCTTCGGCTTCTTTTTTTATTGCTTTTGCTAATCGTTTAATTTCTCTTTCAATATCAATTTGATTTTTAAATTGTTTTTTCATTTTAGCTTTTGTTGCATCTTCTTTTTCAATTTCATAATCAACCAATGATTCTGCAATTTCTCTAACTACAGATTTTGGATTAATTCCATTATCTTTATTATATTTTTCTTGAATTTTACGACGTCTATTTACCTCATCCATAGCTTCTTGCATTGATCCTGTTATTCTATCAGCATATAAAATTACTTGCCCTTCAACATTTCTTGCTGCTCTTCCCATTGTTTGAATTAACGACCTTCTCGAACGTAAATATCCTTCTTTATCTGCCTCTAATATTGCGACAAGCGAAACTTCTGGAATATCAAGTCCCTCTCTTAAAAGGTTAATCCCTACTAAAACATCAAACTCTCCTTTACGAAGCCCTCTTATAATTTCCGTTCTTTCAAGCGTATCGATGTCCGAGTGCATATATTTCACTTTTATTCCATATTCTAAATAATAATCCGTAAGTTCTTCTGCCATTTTTTTTGTCAATGTCGTTACTAGCACTCTTTGCTTTTTAGACACTCTAATCTTAATTTCATCCATCAAATCATCAATTTGATTTTTCGTTTTTCTTATCTCAATGCTTGGCTCTACAATTCCTGTCGGTCTTACTAATTGCTCTACAACTTCATCTCCTGAATGCTCCAATTCATAATCACTTGGAGTCGCAGAAATATAAACTACTTGTGGTATTTTCCCAAAAAACTCATCAAATTTCAAAGGCCTATTATCGTAAGCACTCGGTAATCTAAATCCATTTTCTACAAGCGACTCTTTTCTTGCTCTATCCCCTTTATACATTCCATTTATTTGTGGAACAGATATGTGTGACTCATCCAAAAATACAACTAAATCGTTTGGAAAATAATCAATCAATGTGTCTGGAGCTTCTCCTGCACTTTTTCCTGTCAAATATCTTGAATAATTTTCAACACCTTTACAATATCCAATTTCTCTTATCATTTCTAAATCATATTCTGTCCGTTGCTTAATTCTTTGTGCTTCCAATAATTTACTTTGATTTTCAAAAAATTTAATTCTGTCCTCCAACTCTTCTTTTATTTCAAGAAACATCTGCTCACTATCTTCAGTTGATAAGTAATGTGTCGCTGGCATTATTGTTACTCTTTTTATACTTTTAATTTTTTGACCTGTCAAAGTATTTATCTCAGATATTTCATCTAAGTCATCTCCAAAAAATTCAAATCGATAACCCGTATCCAAATACGCTGGATGTAAATCAATTACATCTCCCTTTACTCTAAATTTCCCACGCTCAAATGCAATATCATTTCTCTCATATCTTAATTCAATCAATCTTCTAATTAATTCATTTCTATTAAATCCAGTATCAACATCTATTGGTATTGACCTCTGTTTATAAGCTTCTGGCGATCCCAATCCATAAATTGCAGACACTGATGCAACAATTATTACATCTCTTCTATTTAAAAGTGCCGCTGTTGCTGCATGACGTAATTTATCTATTTCATCATTTATTGAAGAATCTTTTTCTATATAGGTATCTGTTGACATCACATAAGCTTCTGGCTGATAATAATCATAATAAGACACAAAATATTCCACTGCATTTTCTGGAAAAAATTGCTTATACTCATTATACAACTGTGCTGCCAGTGTTTTATTTGGTGCCATAATTAATGCAGGTCTATTAACTCTTTCAATTACATTTGCAACTGTAAATGTTTTCCCTGATCCTGTAACACCTAATAAAATTTGATCTGTTACCCCATTTTCAAGATTTTCCACAATAGTTTCTATCGCTTTTGGTTGATCTCCAGTAGGCTTAAATTTTGAATGTATTTTAAAATCCATATTATTCCCTATATCTTTCATAGTTTTATATCTTATTATAATTATATCAAAAAATTTCTTCTTTTCCCAGTATTAATATTTTATTATTTAACAATATTTTTAAATAATTTTAAATTTTACATATTCCTATTTATAGTATAAAATTTTTATAGATTTCAAAAAAATTGTCTTAAACATAAAGTCTAAGACAATTTATTTTTTATTTACTTATTTTTTTAATTTTAAATTATTCAAAGTATGAAGTAATAATTTACAACAAACTATTTAGTAATAGTTGCAACTACTCCTGAAGCTACTGTTCTTCCACCTTCT
>CALHVR010000049.1 GCA_938037005.1 uncultured Leptotrichiaceae bacterium
TCTAACTCCGGAAGATTTTTTCTCTATAAAAACGAACAAGGGAAAAGTTAAGGGAACGATTTTAGATTACCTTAATGTCTTTGATAGACAATTTGTAGATCCAGCAACAAAAGAAATTCGGAACCAGGATAAGATTTTAAGAAAAAACTTTTATAGTTTTGATGTTGAGCTTTTTTACATAGCTGAAACAAATGAATTAAAAGTATTAGATTTTGGTAAAAGAACAATAAAACCACCATCATTAACTAAGTTTAAATTAACTTCGGCTATAACTGATACAAAAACTTTAAAAGATTACTTATCTATCAAGGAACAAGAAAAAAGATTTATTTTTATTTAGTTTAAATATATATACTCTTCTTATACATTCAAATATATGATATAATAAATCGTTAGGAGGGATATTAATGAAATATATAAAATTTATGCTATTTAATATTAAAATTAGGATGGCATATAGAAGTAGATATATGATAAGTATAATATCATCATATATACAAATAATATCTGCAATATTTATTTGGCTTTTTGTTTTAAAAAATAATAGTGGAAATATAAATGGATATAGTGGAAGTGATATGATTAAGTATATAGTTTTATCATTTACGATACTTTCATTTTTAAACAATTCAGTAGATAGAAATATATCTTCTGATATTGAAAGAGGAGATATAGTAATGTATTTTATTAAACCTATATCATATATAAGAGTATTGATTTCTCAAAGTATATCTAATATATTTTTTGATGGTGCATTCTTATTATTGCCGTGCATTTGTATAATTACATATTTTGGTGGTATAAATATTAGCCTGTTAATGTTTTTTATATTTTTAATATCAATAGTATTTAGTGGAATAATAATGTTTTTATTAAATTTTATAGTAGGATTAACTTCTTTTTATATAAATTATATTTGGGGATTTTTATTGATGAAAGAAGTAATATTTAGATTTACATCAGGAGAATTATTTCCTTTATCATTTTTACCAGAAGGATTAAGAAATTTTTTATCATTAACACCATTTGAATATATATCATATAAGCCTATAATGTTGTTGATGGGGAAATTAGATTTTTCAGGTGTTATAAATATGTTGCTAGTACAAGTTATTTGGATTGGGATTTTACTATTTTTAGCTAAATTACAGTGGCTTGGTGCAAATAAAAAAATTAGTGTGAACGGAGGGTAAAGTATTGGAAAGATATTTTAGAATATATTTATTAAGATTAAAACTATCTTTTAAAATATTAGTTAATTCATTTACTAATTTCATAATAGGAATACTTGGTTTTTTAACAATACAGGTAACGGGTATAGTATTTTTAAATATTACTTTTTCAAATATTCCAAGTATTGAAGGAATATCTAAATATAGTATATTAGCTTTATATGGATTTTCACAAATTTCAAGAGGATTAGATCATTTTTATTCAGATTATTTATGGCATTTGTCTATATCTGTTATAATTAAAGGAGAATATGATAAATTTTTATTAAGACCATTAAATACTTTTTTTCAGGTACTAATAGAAAAAACTCAATTTGATGCGTTAGGAGAAATTTTAATTGGTTTACTTATATATCTTTATGGATTAAAAGGTTTAGGTATAGGTTTTAGTTTCAAAATATTTTTCTTAAGTGTATTGTTAAGTGTTGTAGGTTCTATAATATATACTTGTTTTAAAAGTATAGCTGCATCATTTGCGTTTGTATACAAAGATACATATTTTTTACTAAAAGCTATATATTCTATATCAGATTTTACACGTTTTCCAATAAATATTTATCCTAGATTTTTACAAATCTTTTTAACATATATTATATCTTTTGCTATAACTTCATATTATCCAATGGATGTAATAATAAATATGAATATGGAAAGTGTTTTAAAGATAATATTTGTTAGTATAGGATTGATAATATTAACAGCATATATTTGGAAAAGAAATGAGGTTAGATATGAAAGTTCAGGAGCGTAAAATAATAAGTGTAGAAAATATTAATAAGAAGTTCAATATACATATTAGAAAAGGTATATTTAAAAGAGAAAGAAAAGAAATTAAAGTGGTTAAAGATATAAGTTTTGATATATTTGAAGGAGAAGTTGTAGGATTTCTTGGACCTAATGGTGCGGGAAAATCAACTACTATAAAAATGATGACAGGAATAATAACTCCAAGTAGTGGTAGATGTTTAATAAATGGCATAGAACCATATAAAGAAAGAGTAAAAAATGCTAGAAATATAGGTGTAGTATTTGGACAAAGAACCTCTCTTTGGTGGGATATGTCACTTCAAGATAATTTGGAATTATTAAAAGAAATATATGATGTTACTGATGAAGAATATAATTTAAGAATGGAATATTTAGAAGAGCTTTTAGGATTTAAAAAATTATTAAATAAACAGATTAGAACTATGTCGCTTGGTCAAAGAATGTTATCTGATTTAGTTGGAGCTTTGATATACAAACCTAAAATCTTATTTTTGGATGAACCTACAATAGGTATAGATATAATACTTAAAGAAAAACTTTTAAATGTATTAAAAGAAATTAATAAAAAAGAAAAGATTACAATAATTTTAACAACTCATGATATGCGTGATGTAGAGGCATTGTGTGATAGAATAGTTATTATCAATGAAGGGGAAAAGATATTTGATGATACTATGGGAAATTTAGTTGATAAATATGTTAATGAAAAAATTATTAAGGTGACTTTAAAAGATAAGGTAGATATTGATAAGATAAAAGAAATTAAGGGTGTTTTATCAATTAATTATGAAGATAATTTACTTAGTGTAAATATATTAAAAGATGTTTTAGTAGAAAAAAAGGTGATAATGTCATTGTATGATATGTATAACATTGAGAAATTGGAATTGGAAGAAGAGGATATAACTAGTGTTGTAAAAAAAATATATGAAACTAAAATTTAATATAAAAAAATATATTTATATTTTGTGAGGGGATTTCCCTCTTTTTTTATTCTTTTTTGTTTATAGTTATATACATTTAAAAAATTTAATTTTTAAAGAAGGAGTTATAAATATATTTCACTAAAAAAACGGTTGACAAAATTTATCCAAAGTTATATAATATCTTTAGATAAAAAAAGGAGTTAGATTAGATATGAGATTAAGTAAAAAATTTGAACAAGGAATATATGTAGTTTTTATGTTGGCTCTTCAGTTAGAAGGTAGACCGATTAAAAGTCATATATTGAGTGAAAAATTAGAAGTTTCAGATTCATATTTGAAAAAGATATTGGCAAGGCTTGCGAGAGTTAATATAATAAAATCTAATGCTTCTAAAAATGGTGGATTCCAATTAGCAAGGAATATAGATGAGATATCTCTCTATGATATTTATCAAGCACTTGAAGAAGAAAAAGAGTATAGACCTCCTCAAGATTTGGCTTATAAAATATTTGTGTGTAAAGAAGCAATAGATAAAAATGTAAAAAAAATAGATGATGTTTTCGTTAATGCGTTTAATGCATTTAATGAAGAATTAAAAAAATTGAAATTTTCTGATTTACTTGAAAAAGATATTATTAAAAATGGTAAATTGGATTGGGAAAATATATAGGAGGTTATTATGATTGAAAAAATTAATTTGAAAAAATATATAGCAATTTTTGTTATTTTAATTATCCCTTTCTTTTATGTATTTTTCTTTCTTAAAGCATTTTGGAATCCTTATGAAAAATTAGATACAGTACCGGTAGCTATAGTCAATTTAGATAAAGGGAATATAGGGACAGAAATTGTTAAAAAGTTGAAAGATAGTAAAAAGATGAAAGTTGAGGAAGTTTCTAGTGATGAAGTTGCTTTGAATGGGGTTAAGGATAGAATATATTATTCAAGTATAACTATACCTGAAAATTTTAGTGATAACATTACTTCTTTACAAAAAAATGAGATTATATATAGATCAAACAAAAAATTTAATTATATAGCTTCTCAACTTTATGAAAGAGCAGCGATAGAAATTCAAAATACAGTTAAAAATACAATATCTAATCAAGTAGGGACAAAACTTCATGGTTCTATAAGAGAAAGTGCAAGTAAAATAGATGAATTGTCTAATGGGTTAAGTAAAATTAATGATGGGTCTAAACAGTTAGAAGAAGGAGTTTTACAACTTCAAAAAGGAGTTAGCAAATTTAATGCTGAAGGTGTTAATCAGATTAAAGGCGGAGTACATCAATATGTTGATGGAGTTAATAGGGCAACAGATGGACTTGACCAAATTTCTGGCGGAGTAATTAAATTAGGTGATACTTTAAAAATTTTAAAAATAAATTCAAATTTTAAAAAATTATATAATGGAGCTAAAGAAGTTCAAAATACAAATGTTAAAGAAAAATTAACTCGTGGTGGGCATGAATTAAATAAAGGGATTGATAACTTAGAAAGTGCATCTCGTGAAATTCAAAAAGGTGTAAATAAAATATATGAAGGGTCAAAAAAATTAAATAGTGGAATAACGACGGCTAATAATTCTGTTAAGAATTCTGTAAAAGAATCAAAAATTAAACTTGAAAAAATAAGTAATATTGATGAATTCGTACAAAATTCAGTTAATTTAAAAGTTGAAAATATTGATAATGTAAATAATTATGGAACTATATTTGCAACATATTTTATATCTATCTCTTTGTGGGTTGGGAATTTAACTATAATAATAACATTATTTTATGATAGAAATAGAAGATTTGGAATATTTGATAAAGAAAATACAGGAATTAAACAATATTTGGCATATATATGTTTATCTATAATACAAACATTTATATTAAGTTTCTTAATCTTATCAAATTTCAATTTTGATAAATTAAATTTTCCTATATTTTTGATAGGTATGTTAAGTGTAAATCTTGTGTTCTTTAATATCATATACTTTATGAATAGAATTTCTAGTGATGTAGGTAGATTTTTATCTATGATATTGTTGATAATACAAATATCTGCAAGTGCGGGGACTTTCCCAATAGAAACTTCAACTAATACATTTATAAAAATATTTCCTTATGTCCCTATGAGATATACTATAAATTTATTCAAAGAAGGATTAGCAGGATATGATTCTAATTTCTTTATGTTTAATATGAAAAGAGTTGGGGGAATGCTTATAGTATTTATTATTCTTAATTTACTTTTATTTGTTTATGAAGATTTTAAAAATAAAAAGAATAATACGAATTAATATATATTAAAAATAACATGCATTTAAAATGT
>CALHVR010000050.1 GCA_938037005.1 uncultured Leptotrichiaceae bacterium
TCTGCCGAATCTCCATTTCCTAATTCTAGTCCTTTTAAATAAAATTCTATAGCTTTTTTTAAATTTCCTTTTTTTTCGTAAATTTCCCCTAATTCTCTTGCTGAAACCCCATCTCCTAACTCTAGTCTTTTTTTAAAAAATTCTTTGACTTTCTCTATATTTCCTTGAAACTCATAAATATCACTTAATCGCCCTGCTGAATTTTCATTCCCTAACTCTACTCCTTTTTTAAAAAATTCTTTAGCTTTTTCTATATTCCCTTCTTCTTCACGATAAATAAATCCTAATGACTTTGCTGAATCTCCATTCCCTAACTCTACTCCTTTTAAATAAAATTCTATAGCTTTCTCTATATTCAATTCATTTTGATAAATTCCTCCTAACGAATATGCTGAATCTCCACTTCCTAGCTCTATTCCTTTTTTAAAGAACTCTTTAGCTTTTTCTATATTCCCTTCTTCAAAATATTTTTTTCCTTCTTCATTTAGTTTTTTTATTTCTTCTGACATAACTAATCTACCTCTTTATTATCTTTCTTTTTAAATAATTGTATTATATTTTTTATATTTATCAATCCAAATAGCACAATCATTGAAATTATTATAGAAATAGTTGAGAATATCGCACTTTCTTTCGTTATTCCTCCTAAATTAATATTAATTATACTAAATATTGCTAAAAATATTCCCATCGTTTCTATAATTTTATATTTCTCATTTTCTAGTTTATTTTCTAATTCATTTATTTTGCATTTATCATTTTTTAGTTCAATCTCTAATTCATTTATTTTACATTTTATTTTATTTATCTCTAATACTTCTAATTTTTTTTTATAATTTTCATTTTTCATAAAACTGGAATATACAATATCAATTAACTTAACATTTTTTATTTTTTTTATATTCTCAATTAATCTATCTTTTATAGTTTCTAAAGTTAGTATTTCGTATTTAGAATTTTTTAAATTTTCTATTGAAAATTCATTTCTAATTTCATTTAATATCTTATAATCATACTTTAAATTTTCAATACTTTTTGAACATTTTAAATTTTTATCAATAATAAAATTTATCGTTTCTTTCACGTTATTATAATCTTTATCCCATTCTACGTCACTATAATATCCGACTCTATAGCTTAAAGTAAAAAATTTCAATTCAGTTTCATCAGCTTCATACGCTTGACTGAATAGTCCTCCATTATTTTTACTATAATCTAAATTAAAATTTAAAAAAAGAACATAATTTTGAATATATTTGTATCTTAATTCATAAGAAGTCATTTCAGCGAATGGAAGATTTAATTCATATACTCCATTTTTTAATTTTATATAATTATCAAAATCTTTAAGAATTAATTCTTCTTTTTCTCTAACAATTTTATTATGTTTTTGTTTTTTTTCATCTTCATACATTTCTAAGAAAATCTTTTTATTATATTCATTATTAAAATCATTATAACTACTCATATTTCCCTCCTCTTTATTCTTATAAGTAAATTCTACCCCACAACTATTCATAAATCAAATACATTATATATATATATTACTTATGATTAAACTTATATTAATTTCATACATTCATCTCTTACCCTTCCACTTAAAAAGTAAAAAAAATAACATGTGTTTTTTATTGTAAAAAATACTATTTTAGTGTATAATACTTTTAACAATTTACGGGAGGAATAAAAATGATTATAAAACCTAGATTAAAAGGAAGTTTAGCTTTATCAAATCACCCAATTGGGGCAAGAGAATTTGTTAAAAGACAAATTGACTATGTTAAATCTCAAGATAAATATACAGGACCAAAAAAAGTATTAGTTATTGGTGCATCATCGGGATACGGATTGTCTACAAGAATTTCTGCTGCTTTTGGTGCAGGTGCTGATACAATCGGTGTTGCATTTGAATTAGGAATTGAAAGAAAAAGAACAGGAACTGCTGGTTGGTGGAATACCATTGCATTTACCGAAGCAGCTAAAAAAGAAGGATTAATTGCTAAAAACTTTATTGGGGACGCTTTTTCAAATGAGATGAAAGAGAATGTAATTAAATATATTAAAGAAGAATTTGGTGGAAAAGTAGACTTAGTCGTTTATAGTTTAGCAAGTGCTATGAGAATAGATCCTAAAGATGGCGTTACATATAAATCAGCATTAAAATCATTAAAAGAGGAAATTGTAGGTCCTTCAGTTAATTTAGAAAAAGAAACTCTTGAAGAAACTACAATGGGAGTTGCTACTGATGAAGAGTTAAAAAGTACGATAAAAGTAATGGGTGGAGAAGACTGGCAATTATGGATTGAAGCGTTAGATGAAGCAGGTGTTTTAGCTGAAGGTGTTAAAACTGTTGCCTATTCATATTTAGGGCCTAAAGTTACTTACGGAATATATAAAGATGGAACGATTGGAGCTGCAAAAAGACATATTGAAGCTACTGCCGATGTTTTACACGAATTTTTACAAAAAAAATATCACGGAGAAGCATACATTTCATTAAGTAAAGCTTTAATGACTAAAGCAAGTGCTGTTATACCTATATTCCCATTATATGCACTATTATTATATAGAGTTATGAAAGAAAAAGGTATTCACGAAGGAACAATCGAACAAAAACAAAGATTATTAAAAGATATGCTTTACGGAGATAAACCTGAACTTGATGAGTTTAGAAGATTAAGACCTGATAACTGGGAAATGAGAGAAGATGTACAAGCTGAAGTTGAAGCATTGTGGGACACTGTAACTCCGGAAAACTTTAAAGAAGTTGGAGATTTTGAAGGAATTAAAAGAGAATTTATGAATTTAAACGGATTTGGCTTTGATAATGTTGATTACGATGCTGATTTAGATTTAGAAGAATTAGCAAAATTACAACCTTAATTTTCTATAATTTCAAAAATAAAAACTGTACTTTTAAATTTAAGAGTACAGTTTTATTTATTTTATTTACATTCAATCAAAAATTTTTCAACTTCTTCCCTCGTAGGAATTGAATCTTGAGCACCTTTTCGTGTCACGACAATAGCTGAAACGGCAGTTGCAAATCGTAATGCTTCTTTCACATCATTACTCTCACACAATTTTGCAATAAATCCTCCTAAAAAACTATCTCCTGCCGCTGTTGTGTCTATAGCTTTTACTTTATATGCTGATATTTCTGTAATTTTATTCATTTTATCAAATAAAACACTTCCCTTATCTCCTAAAGTTAAAATTATATTTTGTAAATTTTTATCTTTTTTCAATTTAATTATATTATCAAAATAATCATTATCACTATATTTTAAACCGAATATTTCTTCCATTTCAGTTTCATTTAATACTAAATAATCAATTTTTTCTATTATTTTACTTGATAATTTTTTTGCAGGAGCAGGATTTAAAATCGTCATTTTCTCATATTCTTTAGCTTTTTCCACTGTATATTCAATAGTTTCCATTGGAATTTCATTTTGTAAAACGATAATATCATTATTTTTTATTTTTTCTATACTTTTTTCAATAAACTCTTTAGTTAATTTGAAATTAGTACCAGGTATAACAATTATATTATTATCTCCATTTTCATCAACCGTTATTATTGCTCTTCCTGTTACATCTTTATCATTTATAAATATTCCATCATTTTTTATATTATATTTATTAAGATTTTCAATAAGAATTTTCCCTTGTGAGTCATCTCCTACCATTCCAATCATTTCAGTTTCAACACCTAATTTTGAAATAGCTATAGCTTGATTAGCACCTTTTCCTCCACAACTTTCATAATACTCTTTTCCAAAAATCGTTTCCCCTAATTTTGGTAATTTTTCAACTTTAACTGTCATATCCATATTCAAACTTCCAACAACTAAAACTTTATTCATATTCACTCTTTTCCTTATTTTATAACTTCAAAAATAATATTCCAAAACTTATCTAGATCTAATTCTACTCCTGTGTAAATTTTACTTTTTTCAATTTCATCTTTTGTAAAATCACTACACTCACAATTACTACAAATAGTTTGTCCGTATTTTTCTTTATCGTTTAATTCTATTTTACAAGCAATTTTCTCTAATTTCACTAAACTTTCATCAATCATATATGCTAAAGTTACAACATCATGTAATGTATGATATTCAAAATTACCATTTTCATCATAGTTTACTGGAAAATGTAATCCATTGTAAAGAACTTCGCTCGATTTTGTTCCAAACTCTTTTATTTTATCAACAATTTTTTTATTTGGAATAGTTAAATCAGTTATTTCAAGTCCCATCATTTTTATTTCAAGTCCTGAATTAAACACAATATCCGCTGCTTCAGGATCTGCAAAAATATTAAATTCTGCAAAAGGTGTTCTATTTCCCCCTTTACAGCTTCCACCCATTAAAATTATTTCTTTAATTTTTTCTTTCACCCTTGGTTCTTTACTTAATGCCGTCGCTATATTTGTCAAAGGTCCTACTGGAACTAAAGTTATTTTTTCTTCATTTTTCATCAATGTTTCAATTATAAAATCTACTGCATTTTGTTCTTCTAATTTTTTATTCGTTTCAGGTAATTTTATTCCGTCTAATCCTGTTTCACCATGAAATAACGGAGCTATAATTTGATCTCTTTTAAGAGGTTTATCACATCCACCATAAACTGGAACATCAATTTTTAAATAATCACATATTTTTAAAGCATTTTTTGTTACTTTTTCATAAGTTTGATTTCCTGCAACTACAGTTATTCCCAATAAATCAAATTTTTTATGAAGTCCGGCCACCATTATAGCTATTGCATCATCATGTCCCGGATCACAATCTAATATTATTTTTCTTTTATCCATTTTTCCTCCTGAATTTAATACAAGTATATTAAAAAATACAAACTATTTTAAAAACAATTTGTATTTTAATTTAATTACAACTAAACATTAAATCTAAAGTACATCACATCTCCATCATTTACAATATACTCTTTTCCTTCAAGTCTCATTGCACCTTTTTCTTTAGAACCTGACCAACCATTAAATTCAATAAATTTATCGTAAGATACGACTTCGGCTCTTATAAATCCTTTTTCAATATCTGAATGTATTTCACTTGCAGCTTTTGGAGCAAATGTCCCCTGTTTCACTGTCCAAGCTCTAACTTCTTTTTCTCCAGCTGTAAAGTATGTAATTAATCCTAATAACTTAAATCCACCTCTTATTAATCTATTTAAACTAGGTTCTGTAATTCCTAATTCATCAATAAACATCTGTCTTTCTTCTTCATCTTCTATTTCTATCAATTCAGCTTCCACTTTTGCCGAAAAAGTTACAACCTCACTATCATGTTCTGCTGCAAATTCTCTAACTTTTTTAACATAATCATTTTCAATTCCTTGAGTTAAATCGTCCTCAGAAATATTTGCTGCAAACATCATCGGTTTAATTGTTAAAAATTGATATACTTTTATTAAATCTTCTTCTCTTTGTGTAAACTTCAATGTTTTTAATAACTTAAACTCTTCCAAATGTGCTTTACATTTTTCTAAAACTGCTACAAGCTCTTTACCTTCTGCATTTCCACCTCTAGCCATTTTTTGATTTTTTTGAAGTGCCCTGTCTACCGTTTCCATGTCCGAAAAAATTAATTCTGCATTAATTGTTTCTATATCTCTTATTGGATCAACGCTTCCTTCCACATGAATTATATTATCATCATCAAAACATCTTACAACTTGACAAATCGCAGCCGTATTTCTTATATTTGATAAAAACTGATTTCCTAAGCCTTCTCCTTTTGACGCTCCTTTTACTAACCCTGCAATATCAACAAATTCAACCGTTGCTCCTAAAGTTCTTTGTGGATTTATTATTTTTGCTAATTCATCTAGTCTTTTATCTGGTACTGAAACTAATCCTATATTTGGTTCTATCGTTGCAAACGGATAATTTGCAGCTTCGGCATTTTGTGTTTTTGTTATTGCATTAAATAATGTTGACTTTCCTACATTTGGTAATCCTACTATTCCTATTCCTATCATTTATATTTTTGTACGAATTTTCGTACACTCCTTTCGTTTTAATCTTTAATTTATATCATCTTTTAATTTTTCAAATATTCTAATTATTTTCCACTTTTCGCTTTCTTTAGCTTTAATCAAATAATTTTTATCTAATAACGGTATAACTTTTATTCCATAATAGTCATAAATATTTCCAAACAAATTAAAAATATCTTCTTGTTTATTCAGCAAATATTTTGTTACATTTTCTCCAACAGTTATTATATATTTTGGATTAATTATTGCAATTTGCATTATTAAATATTCTTTCCAATAATCATAATCCTGTTTTTCTGGCAATCTATTTTCAATTCTACATTTTAACAATGTCGTAAAATAACATCTTGATAAATCTAAATTAGAATATGCTAAAAATTTTTTAAAATATTCTCCATATTTATCTACTAATAATTGTTTTTGTTTATTTTCTTCTTCACTTATTTCATCCATAACAAATAATATTTCAGCGTCTTTATTTCCTTGTCCAATAATTGGATTTACGCATTTATTACACAATCTTAATTCAATTTCTAATTCATTCCACATAAAATACCTCTCTAACTCTAAATTTTATAAATAGATGTCGTATTTTCAAGAACAATTTCTACATCTAAATGTTGTTTATTTTCTCTTTTCAATATATTATATAAAGTATTATATGCTAATTCTGGTGTATTATTATCTTTACTTATATGCATTAAATATATTTTTTTTAATTTATTTGAAATAACTTGAGCTATAAGTTTTGAAGCTTCTGCATTTGACAAATGTCCATTTCTTCCTTTTACTCTATTTTTTAATTCCCAATGATAAGGACCTGTCATAAGCATTTCATAATCGTAATTACTTTCCAATACAATAACATCACTATTTTTAAAATTTTCTCTTATAAGATTGGTAACACATCCAATATCACTAGCATAAGCTATTTTTTTTTTATTGAATTCAAAAGTGTAACCTAAACAAATTTCAGCATCGTGCATTACTTCAAAATTTTTTATTACAGCTTCTCCTATATTCAATGTATCTGTATGCAAAAAATTCAAATTTTTTTTATCTATTTTACCTATTTTTTCTCTAATTGTATTATAAGTTATTTCGTGTAAATAAATTGGAATATCATATTTTCTTGATAAAACTCCAAGTCCTTGTATATGATCTGAATGTTCATGAGTAACAAAAATTCCATCAATATCTTCAATTCTTTTTTCAATATTATTTAATTTTTCTACCGTTTTTTTACCACTAAATCCAGCATCTATAAGAAATTTTTTATTTCCCATTTCTATAAAACTTGAATTTCCACTACTTCCACTTCCTAATACTGAAAATTTCATTTTTTCCCTTTCTAAGTTTTAATAAAATAATATTTTATTCTATATTAGCTTCTATTTTCCCTGTTTCTATGTTATAAACCCAACCACCTTTATTATCTTTTATACTTGTAATTTTATTACTCTTAACAATATTTTTAGATAAATTTCCCGGAATTTCATAAATTTTATCATTTCCATAAATCAATCCAAAACTATAATTAGTATCATTTTCTTTTACATTTTCTAAATTATTTTCGTTACCAACTAACTGAGGATTATTCCCATTTTTATTTTTATAAATTTTTATAGCATTTTCAAGCCTTAATCTTTCAATTTCAATATTAGCTTTTAACATTTTAGATGAATTTGAATAACTAATATTAAACCAAATAATATAACTAATAAATCCTAAACTTATTAAAATGATCATTACTATTGCATAATTTTTAATATTTTTTTTCATTTATTTAATATCCCTTATTATTTTCTTTTAAAAATAGACGGTCTAACTACAATTTTTACATATTTTGGTAATGTCAATTCTAATTTTAGTGGTCCTCTCTTAACATTTATCCACCCAAGTCCTCCAATAGCAATATCTTCATTTTCATTTATCTCAGTTGTGTAAGTTACAAATTCATTTTCAAAAAATTGTTTTTTCTCCTCACCTTTCAATATTTCAAAAAAGTTTCCACTCAATAAATCTTGAACTCTTTCTTCTTTTGTAATATGATATTTTACATCTTTTGCTGAATATACTGAAAATATTGGCTTATACTCTAATTTTTCATTTTCTAACACTTTAAATCTACAAAATGAATCGAACATAAATATTTGATTATTTTCAAGTTTAAATGTTTTTCTTGAAATTTCTCCTGATGGAACTAATTTCAATCCTGTATCGCTACTTACAAAATCCGAAATTCTACCTTCTGGAATAAGTCCAGGAGTATCAATTATTGTAATTTCCGTATTTGGTATTTTATTATTTATTGATTTTAATGTTGTTCCCGAATATTTTGATGTTGTTATTTTATTTTTCCCTAAAAGTAAATTTATTACAGATGATTTTCCAACATTTGAAGCACCAATAACTACTGCTTTAACTTTTTTCTTTGGAAATAAAGTATTTATTTTTCTAACAATTCCGTTTACTCCATATTTATTTTTAGCACTAACAAACGCAATATCATCTGGCACAATATCTTCTTCAGCAAGTCTATCTTTTATCCAATTTGCTACTTCAGTTGGATGTACAAAATCTGGTAACAAATCAATTTTATTTACTATTATTAATGATCTGTAATCTCTCAAATAATCTAATATTTCTTCTGTGAACGACCCTTCAAAATCAATAATATCAAAAATCGGAAGAATTATATCCGATTTTTTTATCGCTTCACTTACCTCTTTTGCATATTCTTCTTTGCTAAAATTATTTATAAGATTTTGTCCGTAATTTTTTATTTTAAAACATCTTTGACAAAGTAACTCTCCTTCTGTAATATACTTCTCTTCAGGTACAAAGCCCTCCTTATTTTTATCTTCAAATTGCAGTTCTATTCCACAACCTA
>CALHVR010000051.1 GCA_938037005.1 uncultured Leptotrichiaceae bacterium
GTAACTATTTTAGCTAAATCTTCATAATCATAATATTCTATTTCAATTTTACCCCTTTTATTTAACTCCCCTTTTATTTCAACTTTTGTTTCAAAAAATTCTCTTAATTTATTTTCTAACATTTCTTTTTCTTCATTATCTTCAGTTTTAATATTATCATATCTCTCAATATCAAAATTTTCATATTCTTTTTTAAATATTTTTACTTCATTATCTTGAAATTCATTATATTTTTTTACAATTTTCTCAACATCTCTCACTGTATAATTTTTTTCAATTATCTTTTTAGCAATTTTCTCTACTTCAAAATTATCTTTCAATCCTAATAATGTTCTTGCATGTCCATAAGATAATTTACCTGTTCGCACATAACTTTTTATAGCTTCAGGTAATTTTAACAACCGTATCTTATTTGAAATCGCTGATCTTGTTTTCCCTAATTTCTGTGCCATATTTTCTTGTGTATATCCATAAACTTCCATAAGCATTACATACGATTCTGCTTCCTCTATTGGATTTAAGTTTTCACGCTGTATATTTTCTAACACCGAATATTCATAACTTTTACTATCTCCAGCTTGTATAACTACACACTGCACATTTTCAAACCCTAAAGATTTACAAGCTCTATACCTTCTTTCGCCTGCAATTATTTCATATTTATTTTGCACAACATTTTCTACTTTTCTCACAATTATTGGCTGAATTAATCCATTATTTTTAATAGACTCCTTTAATTCTTCCATTTTTTCTTGTGAAAAATATTTTCTAGGTTGATTAGGATTTGTAATTATTTTATCTAAGTTTATATTTTGTAATTTCATTTTTATTCCTTCTTATAAAGGTTTTTTTGATGGTATTCCCGTTTTTCTTGGATATTTTTTATCAGTCTTTTCTTTTTTGACAATTTCTAATATAATTCGTTCGTCTTCACATTCCGGTAAATTAAATTTATGAATTTTTTTTATTTCTGCCTTCAATTCAATCAATGCATTTTTAGACTCTTCCACTTCGTTCAAATTTAATTTTTGTGGTAAAAATCTACCATTCTCTTTTATAAACGGAATCATATACTCAAGTATTATTCTTAAATTTGCAACTCCACGACATAATGCCACGTCAAATTTTTCTCTTTTATCTTTTATCAATTCCTCTGCTCTATCAAAACTTGTTTCTACATTTTTCAATCCTATTTTTTCAATAACTTCGTTTATAAATTCTATTTTTTTTCTAACCGAATCTACTAACAAAAATTGTTTTTCTGGATAAAAAATTGCGAGCACTAATCCTGGAAATCCCGCTCCTGTCCCAACATCTATAAAATTTATTTCTTCTTCTTTTATTATTTTTGTTAAAAATAATGCATCAACAAAATGTTTTTCAAGCATTCCTTTTTTATCTCTTATTGCTGTTAAATTCATTACTTGATTTTTCTCATACAATAATTCTAAATAATGTAACAAATTTTCTTTTTTTTCTTCACTTACTTCTATCTTACTTTTTTGTAAAATATTACTAAAATATTCTTTCATTTTTACTTCCTATTTTAAAATTTCGTTTAATTTTATTTTTCTACCATTTAAAATATCTACACCTGTTTGTACTTTTTTACCTTGATATTTCACTTCTAATAAAATAAGTCCTCCGTTTTGAGTTTTAATTACAGGTCCTTTTTTTGATAATATTTCTACAACTTGTCCGTATTCTCCACTATATTCTTTATCTATTTTCTCAGTTTTGTACACTTTTATTACTTCACCTTTATCATTTTCAGTATACGCTCCTGGAAACGGATTAAGCCCTCTTACTTGATTAAATATTACTTCTTTTGTATTATTCCATTTTATTTTAGTTTCTTCTTTTGAAATTGGTTTTACAAAACTAACTTTTGATTCGTCTTGTTTTTCAGCTTTAACTTCTCCATTTTCAATCAATTTCAAGGCTTTTTCAAGTCCAACAGCCCCTAATTCTTTTAATCTATCATGTAAAGTTCCTAGCGTATCTTCCTCTGATATAGTACAATATTCTTTCAAAATAACATCCCCTGCATCTAACTCTTCCTCTATATACATTATGCTTACACCACTTTTAGTATCTCCATTTAAAATTGCAGAATGAATAGGTGACGCACCTCTATATTTTGGTAATAATGATGAATGAACATTTATTATTCCATATTTAGGAATATCTATTATTTCTTTTGGAATTATTTTTCCATAAGCTACAACAACTATTAAATCCGGATTAATTTCCTTTATTTTGTTTAAAACTTCTTCATCTTTCATTCTTTTTGGCTGTATTACTTCAATATCATTATCTAAACCAAATTGTTTGACAGGAGAAAACACAATCTTATTTCCTCTAGCATTCACTTTATCTTCTTTTGTAAATATTAATTTTAAATCCGTTTTTTGAAATACTTTTTCCAAACTCGGTATTGCAAATTCGGGAGTTCCCATAAATATTGTTTTTAGCATATTTTTTACTCCTTTCATTTTATTATTTTTAATTTATAATTCTCTATAAATTCTTCCTTTTTCATAATCTCTTTTTAAAACTGTTAACTTTTTAGCTACAAGTCTTTTATTCATAATTGATAATCTATCTATAAATAAAATCCCATCTATATGATCAAACTCATGTTGAAATGCTCTTGCCCATAAATCGTGTAATTCTTCTTCAACTATTTCCCCATTCTCATTTTGATATTTTACTTTTATCATCTCTGGTCTATTAACTTTTTTATAAATTTCTGGAATACTTAAACATCCTTCCTCATACTCCACAATCTCTTGTCCAAATTCTACTATTTCTGGATTTATAACCTTCTTAACTTTATCTTCAATCTCTAACACAAAAAATCTTTTTGCTATTCCAACTTGGTTTGCTGCAAGCCCAACTCCTTTAGCTTTTCTCATTAATTTTACCATTTCATCTAATATTGTTCTTAATTCATCATTAATTTCTTCAACTACAGTTGATTTTTCTTTTAAAACCGAAGCTCCATACAATACTATATCCATTTTATTTTCCCTTTCTTTTTACATCATATTTATTGGATCTACATCAATAGATATTCTCACATCTTTGTAATCCAATTTATTTACAATTTGTCTAATTATTTTTTTTATTTTATTTATATTTTCTCTATTAAATTTTATGAAAATTTGATTTCTATATCGCCCATTAATTTTATAAATCGGTGCTTTAAATGGTTCTGACAACATTTCATTTTCATAAATATTTATAACTTGTCTTATATTTTGTTGTAATATTTCATAAAATTCTTTAGTTTGATTTTCTAATTTAAGTTCATCTTTAGATGATAATACTATTATTATAAGTCTTCCAAATGGAGGATAATTCAATAATTTTCTCATTTGTAATTCGTGCTCATAATAACCCTCGTAATTATTTTCTATCGTTTTTTGTATAACTTCATTTTTCATATTAAATGTTTGTATTAATACTTTTCCTTCTTTTTCTCCACGCCCTGCTCTTCCGGCAGATTGTACTAAAAGTTGAAAAGTTTTTTCCCCCGCTCTAAAGTCAGGAAAATTTAATATTATATCAGAATTCAAAATTCCAACCAATGTAACATTAGGAAAATGAAATCCTTTTGCTATAATTTGTGTCCCAATCATTATATCATATTTATGATTTTTAAAATCTAAATAAACTTTTTCATAATCTTGTTTATTTTTCATGCTTTCAGAGTCAATTCTTATAATTTTTGTACTTGGAAAATACTCGTGTAATTCAGCTTCTATTTTTTCCGTTCCACTACCTAATTGTATTAATTTTTCGCTCCCACAATTAAAACATTTTTTTTGATAAAGCCGTTCATATCCACAATAATTGCATTTCAATCTATTTTCACTTTTATAATAACTAAGCGAAATACTACAATTTGGACATGTCGGTATTTCTCCACAATCTTTACATTTTAATAATGTTGAAAATGCTTTCCTATTTAAAATAAGTAAAATTTGCTCTCGTTTTTTCAATGTTTCTGCCATTTGCTTTAACAATTCTTTTGAAAAATTTTCACTCGTTTCATTCAAATCCACAATTTCATATTTTGGCATTTTAGCATTATTAAATCTTTGCTTCAACTCAACTAAAGATAAATCTCCCTGTTTTGCTTGATAGTAAGATTCAAATGATGGTGTTGCTGAACCTAATATTACTTTTACTTTATTTATTTTTTCATCACTTTCTAACATAGCTCTTTTTATTGCTACATTTTTTACATGATATCTTGGATTATTATCTTGTTTATAAGTATTTTCATGCTCTTCATCAATTATTATATATTTCAAATTTTGTACAGGTGCAAAAATCGCCGATCTTGCTCCAATTACTATTTTTTTATCACCATTTCTTATATAATTCCATTCTTGTCGTTTTTCCATATCAGTAAGTTTACTATGCAAAACTGCTACCGTATCTCTAAATTGTTTTTCTAGTCTTTCAATCATTTGTGTTGTTAATGAAATTTCAGGAACTAAAAATATACTTCCCTTTCCTTGTTGTAATGCTCCTTTCATAAGATTTATGTATATTTCTGTTTTCCCCGAACCAGTTACTCCTTTTAATAAATAAAATTGATTTTCTCCATTTTTTATTGTATTTAACACATTTTGTTGTTCTTCATTCAAAATTATTTCATTTTCAAGTATTTCACTTTTTATTTTTCCTATTTTTTTCTTATTCTCATTTACAATCAATTTTTTTTCAATCGTTACAGCTTTTTTCTTTTCAGCTTTTTCTATTATTTCTTTAGAAAAATATTTTTTTAATGTATTATATGTTACTTCCTTTTTTTTCATCATATATTCATTAAAATTTTTTATCTCTTTTACTTTATTTTCTATTTCTACACTTTTAAAAAGTACCCTTTTATCTTTTAATTTTTCCACTTCCAGCTCTTTGTTGTAAATTACTTTTTTTGAATAATTAAGTTTCAAACTTCCCGGATAAACTGTCTTTATTACATTATAATAATCACTCAAATAATAATCTTTTATCCATTTTATAAGATTTATTATTGTTAAAGGTACAGATAAAATAGGAGCTTTATCAATTATGTATTTTATTTTTGAAACATCGAAAGTTATATTTTCTTCTTTTGTTTCCGCTATTATCAATCCCATTTTATTTCTATTTATAAAATTAATAATACACCATTGCCCTATTTCATATTTTTCTTCCGATTTATATGTATATAAATATTTTCCATTTTCTACATAAATTTCATAATAATACATTGATAATCCCCTATTTTCATTATTCCATATTTATTATAATTTGACTTGTTTTAGATATTTTTTCTCCTGCTTTTGGATATTGTCCTATAACTCGTCCTGCTCCATTTATTTTATAATGTGGGAACATATTTCTAGGATAAATTGCATATATTTCCCTCAAGCTTAATCCTGTTAAATCTGGCATTAATCCTATCTCAAATTCTGCTTTATATTTTGATATATCTCGTTTCAATTCTCTATTAACGACTACCGACTCTTGTTTCGGTTTTTCATTTTGTATAATTCCTTCAGGTGTTATTCCTTTATATTTTATTAATTTTTCAAATACAGCCTTTACTGGAGGCAATGCAACTTCCGCTCCATAATATCCACCTTTTGGCTCATTTACTGTTACTAAAATTGCATATTTAGGATGATCTACTGGAAAGAACGCGAAGAAAGAACTGAAATATTTTCCAGCTTCATACCCTTTATTTCCTGCTTTTTGTGCCGTTCCTGTTTTTCCTCCTATTTTATATCCCGGTATTTGAGCATTTTTACCTGTTCCTTTTTCTACCACTGATTTCATCAAATTTCTATTTATTTTTGAAACTTCAGGACTAAATACATTTCTTACAATTTGTGGCTCAAATCGTTGTACTATTTTTCCTTCTGCATTTTCAATTCTTTCCACAATATACGGTTTCATCAAATTCCCATTATTTATAACAGTATTCAATGCCATTAACATTTGTAATTGTGTCATATTAATTCCTTGCCCAAATGCAACTTGTGATTTTCTAACTGGGGTCATATGTTTATACGGAAATAACTTTGGAGTATACTCTGTTGAAATATCTATTCCTGTTTTTTTACCAAATCCTACATTTAATAAATAGTTATAAAATTTTTGGCTATCTATTTTTTTTGCTATTTCAACCATTCCAACATTACCCGATAAAGCTATAAGTTTTTCAAGTGTCAACACTCCCGTTGTAGATCCATCGTGATCTCTTATTATTCTATCTCCTACTTCTATAAATCCTTTTGAATAAACAGTACTATTTTCGTTTATAACACCTTCTTGAAGTCCCATTGCAATAGTTATCGGTTTAAATATTGAACCTGGCTCAAAGAAATCTATTATTGGTCTATTTTTTATTTCATTTTTATTAGTTCCCTTTGGATAAGTTGACATTGCTAAAATTTTTCCAGTTTCTGCCTCTATTAAAATTCCCATACTTGACTCAGCACTATATTCTGCTTGAACTTTTTTCATTTCTTCATCTAAAGCATACTGTAATGTGCTATCAATTGTTAAAACTATATTATTTCCATCTTCTCCATCTTTTATTTCTTTTTTTCTTTGTAGCGTATCTGCTGAAACAAACGATTGATTAAAAGATACTATTTCTGCGTCTTTCCCTTTTAATTTTTCTTCGTTATATCTCTCTACTCCATACCCTTTCTTTCCTGAATTATCTCCATCTAAAAAACCAACAATCTCTTGAAAACTATCATTTGAAATATATTTTCTTACAAACGACACATCAAAATTTATACCTACCTTATCGGTTTTGATTAATTCTTTAATTTCTTTTTCAATATTTTGCTTTGTCTTTAAATCAAAAATTACACTTTTTTTAGTATTTTCATCAACAATATTTAAATATTGTGCTTTTTTTTCTCTTTTTATAATTATATCCCTTTTTAATTTATCAGCATTTATTGAAGGTATGTTTTTTTTCAATATACTTACTAAAATATCTATTTTTTCACTTTTCACTACCGTTGGATCAAAATTAATAGTATAGTTTTCAAAATCATACGCCAAAATTTCACCATCTGAAGTTATTATTCTTCCTCTTTTTTTCTTTTCAATTTCTTTATTTCTATATTGTTTTTCTGCTCTTTCTCTCCATTCAGAACCTTTTATTATTTGCATATAAAACAATTTTAAAATAGCAAATAAAGTAAATATAAATACACAAACTACTACTATTGCCATTCTTTCATTTATAACTTTATTTATATTTTCTTTTTTCTTTTTCTTTTTCATACTAACAAACTTCTCCTTGTTTTATCGAAGTCTTTCTAAAATCATATCTGTTATCATTTGAGGATTAGCTTTCCCTTTTGAAAGTTTCATTCCTTGACCAACCAAATATTTCAACGCATTACTTTTTCCGGCTTTATAATCTTCTATCGATTGTGCATTTGCTTCTAATACTTGCTCAACAATTTTTTCTATTTCACTGTTGTCAGTTATTTGAATCCATCCTTTTTCCTTAACTATTGTTTCAGGATCTCTATCTTCCGTCAATAATATTTCAAATACATCTTTTGCAATTTTTGAACTTATAACATTTGATTTTATAAGTTTTATAAGTTTACCTAAATTAACTGCCGATACGAAAAATTCCTCAATGTTTATATTTTTTTCTTTTAAAACTCTTAACACTTCTGTCAATAACCAGTTTGCAGAAAGTCTTGGATCGTTCGTTTCCTTCACTATTGCTTCATAATATTCAGCTAATTCTTGTTCTGTCGCAAGTGTCATAGCCTCTTTTTCATTTAATTTATATTCTTTTACAAATCTTCTCATTTTTTCATCAGCAAATTCAGGCATCTCAGCATTTACTTTTTCAAGCCTATCTTTTGTAATAATTACCGCTGGTAAATCTGGTTCTGGAAAATATCTATAATCCATTGCTTCTTCTTTATTTCTCATAGGCTTTGTAATTCCATTTTCCTCATCCCAAAGTCTTGTTTCTTGAATTACTCTTCCACCATTTTCAATTACATCAATCTGTCTATTTGTCTCATATTCAATCGCTCTAACTACCGCTTTAAATGAATTTAAGTTTTTAGTTTCTGTTCTTGTCCCTAATTTTGTATCACCTTTTTTTCTTACAGATACGTTTGCATCACATCTCAACGATCCTAATTCCATACTAACATCACTGACTTTAGTATATTTCAGTCTGTCTTTTAATGTATTTAAGTATGCGTATGCTTCTTCTGCTGTTTTAATTTCTGGTTTTGAAATAATTTCAATTAAAGGTACTGACGCTCTATTATAATTTAGCAACGTTTCTGACCCTGTATGAATGCTTTTAGCTGTATCTTCTTCTATTTGTATTCGTTCTATCCCTACAACTGCCTCTTTTCCACTATTTGTCACAATTTCTAATTTTCCATTTTCTGCATACGGTTTAAAATATTGTGTTATTTGATAATTTTTGGGAGAATCTGGATAAAAATAATTTTTTCTATCAAAATGACTTTCTTTATTTACTTCACATCCCAATGCTAACGCTGCTTTTATTGCATAATCTAATACTTTTTCATTTAATTTAGGTAATGCTCCCGGTTGTCCTGAACATATTGGACATACAGAAGTATTTGGATCTTTTTCATCATAATTTGCATCACAATTACACCAAACTTTTGTATTTGTTTTTAATTGACAGTGAACTTCTAGCCCAATGACTGTTTCATATTCCATACTCATTTATATTTTTTCCTTTCTTTTTAGAAATTTAATCCTCATTTTTATAACTCTGGATACTCTATTTTTCCTCTTACTTCTTCATATTTATGAGAAACATTAAACAATAAATCTTCTTTAAAATAATTCCCAATTAATTGTATTCCAACTGGTAATCCTTCCACAAATCCTGCAGGCACTGAAATTGCTGGCAATCCTACCATATTCACTGAAACTGTATAAATATCAGCTAAATATGTTTGTATTGGATCAACAATACTCTCTCCTTTTTTAGGCGCAACATTTGGAGATACTGGTGTTAATAAAATATCTACTTCTTTTAACGCTCTTTCAAAATCTTCTCTTATTAATCTTCTAACTTGTGAAGCTTTTTTATAATACGCATCATAGAATCCTGAACTTAACACATAATTTCCTATCATTATTCTTCTTTTAACTTCATCTCCAAATCCTTTTGTTCTCGATTCTACATACATTTTTTCAATATTTTCTTCACTTTCTCTTACTCCATATCTTACTCCATCATATCTAGATAAATTTGAAGTTGCCTCTGCTGATGAAATTATATAATATGTTGATATCGCATATTTTGAGTAAGGCAATGAAACTTCCTTAATTTCCGCTCCCAATTCTTGTAATTTTTCCACAGCTTCATTTATTACTTTTTTAATATTTTTGTCAAGTCCTTCTGCAAAATATTCTTTCGGTAATCCTATTTTAAGCCCTTTTATGTCAGCTTTTAATGCAGCTAAGTAATCTGGTACTTCCACATCTGCCGAAGTCGCATCTTTCTCATCATATCCTGCAATTATTTGCAATATTCTCGCTAAATCTTCTGTCGTTTTCGCTAAAGCTCCAATTTGATCAAGCGATGATCCAAACGACATAAGTCCATATCTTGACACTCTTCCATAAGTTGGCTTAATCCCAACAGTTCCCGTCAAACAAGCTGGTTGCCTTACGCTTCCTCCTGTATCTGAACCTAAAGCTATTGGTACTTGCTGTGCTGCAACTGCTGCCGCTGAACCTCCACTACTTCCTCCAGGTACTCTATCTAAGCCCCAAGGATTTGACACTACTTTTACTGAAGAGTTTTCGTTTGACGACCCCATAGCAAATTCATCCATATTTACTTTTCCAATTATCGGTACTCCCGCTTTTTTCAATTTTTCTACAACTGTTGCGTCGTAAACTCCTTTATAATTACTCAAAATATGTGAAGCTGCCGTTGTCAAATCTCCCTTTGAAACAATATTATCTTTTATTGCTATTGGCACACCGTATAAAACGCTATCATTTTTATTTTCAATATCACTTTTTTTAGCTTCTTCCAATACTTTTTCAGAAAATACATTTACGAAAGCTCCTATTTTATCTTCCGTTTTTTCAATTCTATTTAATAAGTTCTTTGTTATTTCTTCAGAAGTTACTTCTTTATTTTTTATCATCTCAGCCAATTCAGAAGCTGTTTTTTTATATAAACTCATATTTTTACCCTTTCTGCTTATTAATTATCCACATTTTCTCCACCAACTACTTTTGGAACTATAATAAATTCTTCATCTCCGTTTGGTGCATTATTTAATATTTCTTTTTTAATTCCAGCATCTACAACTTCATCTTTTCTAAGTCTATCTTTTAAATCAAGCACATTAAATAACGGCTCAATATTTGTTGTATCAATTTTATTCAATTCTTCCATATGATCAAAAATTTTATTTAAATCTACTCTAAATTTTTCTATTTCACTTTCACTAAACTCCAATTTTGAAAGTTTAGCTATTTTCAATACATCTTCTGTTGTTAGCATTTTTCCTCCTTAAGTTTTATTCCCTATTATTTTACAACGTTATCTCTTGTAAATTTTTCTTAGTTATTTCATATAATTCTACTAATCTATCATAACTTAAAAACTCTACTCTATTATTTGCTTTTAATTTTTTAAATGCCAAATAATTTATTTTTTTCTCAAATTCTTGTTTTCTAATTTTATCAGCAACAATAAACATTTTTGTATGAAAATCCTGTAAATCATTATACTTTAATAATGAATTTTGTATATCTGTTGAATGTTCTATTTCAAAAAATGAATGAGGTAATTTTACCTCTTTATTTTCAAAAAATCTGTTATTAAACCAAATTACATCAATAGTTGATGCTCTATTTATTAATTCTGGATAACTAAATTTTGGAATTATATCAAGTGTTCTTAACTCTCCTAATTTTTTATTAATAAAATTTTTATTTTTATCTTGATTGGGAATAAAAGTATCTAATCTTTTTAAATTTCCAATTTCTATAAGTAATCCTTGATAATATGAATGATTAAACTTTCTCATTTCATTAGAAGTTTTATTTTTTTCATTCTCTTGAATTATCCCTTTAGATTCATTTTCTTTCCTAAATTGTTCTAAACCATATAATCCCGGCTTTATTTTATAAATTTCTTCTCTTTGTTGAACTATTCGTCTAATACTTGCAAATGGTGTCTTTGTTTTCCATTCACAATCTTTTATTTTCAATACCTCATGATTTAATTCTCCTAAAGTAGCAACTCCTCCTAATTTTTCAAGAGTTAAAATAACAGCTTCATATTGTTTCACTTTTCCTCCTAAAATTCAATCCAATCAATCGCCTCTGTTTTATCTATTGTTTCTAATGCAATAAGTTTATTATTTACATTTCCTGGTTCTAAAACTATCTCACCTTTTTTATATTTTCTTTCCGCTATATCTCGTGCTTCAAATATACTATTAGCTTCTATTTCAACACATTCTACCACGTGCTCTTCTATATATACTTTATATTTTTTCATTTCCAACCTTCCTCAAAACCTCATCAAAATCTGCAAATTCCTCAAAAGGAATCTCATTTTCTTGACAAAATTTCACAGCTCTCGTCCCTTTTCTTACAAATACAAAATCTGCAATTTCAATCGCACGATAATCAGAAGGACCATCGCCTAAAAAATATACTTTGTATCCTTGTTTTTTATATTTCTCAACAATTTCTTTTTTATCAACACCATAATACTCTTCAGCATCTAAATACGGATTTGTAATCGTTATTTTATTTCCATCAAAGAAAATTCCATTTGAAATAACATCATCTTCAGAAAGTTTTATTCCACTATGCTCTAAAGCTCCCAAAATGTTAAGTGTAGTTCCTGCACTTACTATTTTAAATTTATGACCACTTTCTACAAAATGTTTAAAAGTTTCATCTATCTTTACCAATTTTAAAGTTTCCAAAAATTGTTCTTTCGTAATTTTTAAAGATTCTAGTCCATCTTTTAAATATTCTCTCATCGTAATTTCGCCACTTCGATATTTTCTCCTAATATCCTCCTTTAATTCTGGCTGATACACCGAAAGCAATGTATCTGTCGAATCTTTTTTACTAATTGTAATATCAAAATCTATTAAAAATATTTCTTTTTCATTCATACTTTTCCCTTTTATTAAATAACATTTTAAATTTTATACTTCTTAATATTTTATCTCAATAATTATGTTTTTAAAATAACATAATTATAAACTTTTTAAATATTTAATTTCTTCTTCTGTCAATTTTCTATAATCTCCAACTTGTAAATTCCCTAATGATAATTCTCCAATTTTTACTCTTTTCAACGAATTAACAGTATAGCCCAAAATTTCAACCATTTTTCTTATTTGTCTATTTCTTCCTTCAAAAATAGCAATTCTTATTTCTTTTTTATCTATTCTTTTTACTTTTGCAGGAGCTGTTCTTTTACCATCTATAACTACTCCGTATTTTAACGCATCCATATCTTTTTCTTCTATTTCTCTATCTAATTTTGCTATATAACTTTTATATAATTTTTTTCTTGGATGCATAACGTGATTATAAACTTCTCCATCATTGCTTATTATAATCAATCCTTCTGTCATATAATCTAGCCTACCATAAGTAAATAATCTTTTTTTAGATTTTATATAATCTATTGCCAATTGTCTTCCAAATTTATCTTCATTTGAACAAAGAACTCTTTTAGGTTTATTCAACATATAATATTCGTGAACAACATTAACTCTTATTCTTTCTCCATCTACTCTCACTACATCTTCAGGCGTTATTTCCATGCCAATAATAGCTTCCTGTTTATTCACAGTAACTCTACCTTCTTTTATCATTTCATCTGCTTTTCTTCTAGAACAAATTCCAGCATCTGCTATAAATTTATTTAATCTCATTTTTTACCTCTATTTTTATTTATTTTTTTCTTCTACTAAACTTTCACTGTTTTCATTAATTTCATTTCCTATTTTATTCACTAATTCAATTTTTTCAAATTGCTCGTATCCTGGAAGTTCATCTTTTTTTTGTATATTCAAATAGCTATAAAAATCTTCTGTAACTTCATATAAATTAGGTGTTCCAATGCTTTTTTTCTTTCCAGAAATATATATCAAATTTTTCTCCAATAAATTTGACATAACTTTTTCTACTCCAACTCCTCTTATCTTTTCTATTTCTCCCTTAGTAATTGGCCCTTTATATGCAATTATAGCTAATGTTTCCATTGCTGATTTTGATAATTTTTTTAATTTCATTTCCGGATTAAAAAAGTTTTTTACATCTTCACCAAATAACGGATTAGAAACTAAAGAAACGAAATCATTTTCAATTTTAATATTTATACCCGTTTCTCTTCTATTTTCTTTTAATTTCAGTATACTCGTTTTCATTTCTATACAATCTATATTAAAAAATTTAGATAATTCTTCAACTGATAACGGATCTTTTGAAAGAAATATTATTGTCTCTAATCTTTCCAACAATTTATTATTCATTTTATCTCCATTTTCTTTTCATTTTATAATTAATATTCAAATCCAGGAGTTATTATTATGTTTTTATAAGCATCAAAATCATCTAACACTTTTGCAATTCCATTTATTACGGCGTAAATCGGTTGTTCGCTTACTGTTACATTTAATTTTAATTCTTTTTCAATTTTTTCTTTTAATAAAACTATTCCAGCTCCTCCTCCTGACAAGCAAATTCCTGTTTCATAAATGTCAGATGCTATTTCTGGTTCAATTTCTTCTATTATTAATTTAATTTCCTCTATTATTAAATCTACATTTTTTCTAATCGCATTATCCATTTCTTCTGCTGTTACTTTTATACTTTTAGGTAATCCAAGTCCTAATTCTCTTCCTCTAATTTCTATCTCAATTTTTCTATCTTTAGAACTTATCGTTTTTTCTTTCAACATCTCAGCCGTTCTTTCGCCAATTAAAACATTATGTTTCTCTTTCACATATTCAATTATATCGTCATTAAAATGATCCCCAGCAATTTTTATTGATTTTGCTGCAGCTGATCCACCAGATACAATAAATGCTATTTCTGTTGTCCCTCCTCCAATGTCAACTATTAAATGTCCTTTAGGTTCAAACATATCTATTCCTGCTCCAATAGCTGCAGCTACAGGTTCTTCTATTAAATAAACCTCTTTTGCACCCGTTTCTTTCACAGCTTCAACTACTGCTCTCTTTTCAACTTGAGTTACACCACTCGGCACACAAATTATAACTCTTGAACTTTGAAATTTATCTTTTTTTATTTTTTTCAAAAATTCAGATAACATTCTTTCTGTTATTTCATAATCAGATATAACTCCATTTTTTAAAGGTCTTATAACTTGAGTATGTTTAGCTGTTCTTCCAATTATTTCTTTTGCCTTTTCTCCAATAAAATCAATTTCCTCTGTTTTCACATTTATTGTTACATATGTAGGCTCATCAATCTGTATCCCTTCACCTTTCACATAAACAACTGTATTTGCCGTTCCTAAATCAATCCCTATTTCTTTTGTTCCTTTTTCTCCTATTTTAAATTTTCCAAATCCTTTAAAAAAATTAAATAATTTCATTGTATTTATTCCTTTCTTATATTTTTTATTTTATTCAAAATCATCAATTAAAAGCTGATTATCGTCACTTATTATTCCATTATCCTTTAATTGCTCATATATTCTAGCTGCACGATTAAATCCAACATTTAATTTACGCTGTAATAATGAAATAGAAACTTTTTTCTCTTGTTTTATTACATCTATAGCATTATCAAACAGAGGATCTACATCTTTATTTTCTTGAGATATATCTTCTAATATTTCATTTCTATAAACAACTTTTTTATTAGATTTTAAGGCTGTTGTTAATTGTTCTACTTCTTCATCTGAAATCCAAGCTCCTTGTATTCTTTCTGGATTTGATGATCCGTTCTCAAGTAACAGCATATCTCCCTGTCCTAATAATTTTTCAGCTCCCGGACTATCTAATATAGTTCTTGAATCTATTTGTGATCTTAACGAAAATGATATTCTACTTGGTAAATTTGCTTTAATCATTCCAGTTATAACATCTGTCGACGGTCTTTGTGTCGCTACAACCAAATGTATTCCAACAGCCCTTGCTTTTTGTGCAATTCTTGCAATTGACTCTTCTACACTTCCAGACGCAACCATCATCAAATCTGCCAATTCATCTATTATAACTACAATATACGGCATCTTTTCTACATACGCTAACTTATTATAACTTATAATATTTCTAACTCCATTTTCAGACAACTGTCTATATCTATTTTCCATTTCATTAACCGTCCATTTCAATGCAATAGCTGCTTGCTGTGGATCAGTAATTACTGGTACTAACAAATGAGGAATCCCATTATAAGGCATCATTTCTACCATTTTAGGGTCAATCATTATAAACTTAACTTCGTCATCTTTCTTTTTAGAAATTAAAGTTGAAATTAATGTGTTTACTGCTACCGATTTCCCCGATCCCGTTTGTCCTGCAATTAATAAATGTGGCATTTTTGCTATATCAATTATTTTATCTTCCCCCACAATATTTTTTCCTAAAATTACATTTAACGCTCCTTCTTCCAATTTAGGATTTCTAATTAAATTAGAAAAATGTACTGGTTCTTTTATTTGATTCGGTACTTCAATTCCTATTGTATTTTTTCCAGGAATCGGAGCTTCTATTCTTACACTTTTAGCCGCTAAACTAAGTTGTATATCATCTTGTAAAGCTGTTACTTTATTTACTCGTACTCCTTTAGGTATTGTTATTTCATACCGTGTTATCGTTGGTCCCGATTCATAATTAACTACTTTTGCTTCAATACCAAATTCTTTTAACGCCTCTTCCAAATGAGCAATATTTTCAGCTATTCCCATTTCTATTTTTTGTTTTTTATTCTCATCCATTGGTTTTGCAACAAATATTTCTTCAATTGATTTCTCCAAATCTTTATTTTCACTAGTTTCATTTTCTTCATCTTCAAATTTTTCTTTTTCAAAATTCATATTTGCTTGAATATTTTCATTTGAATCAATCTCACTTTTTGCAATATCTCTTTCTTCTTTATCTTTTTTATCAAAATCTTCATAATTTATTTCATCATTATAACTATCATATTCGTGATAATCTTCATATTCTTTATCATCTTTTATTTTTTCAAAATCTTGATAGTACTCTGTATACTCTTTTATTTTTTCAATTTCATTAATTTCTTTTTTTGAATTTTCTTCTTCCTCTATTTTAGATTCTGCCTTTTCTACCTCAGACTTTGTAATTTCATCTTTTTTTACATCTTCAGTAATTATATTTAAAAGCTCTTCTTCCTTTAATATTTCAATATCTTTTGCTTTTTCATTTTTTTCTTTAATTTCTTCCGTTTTTACTTCATTTTTTTTATGTTTTGTTTCTTCCCAAAACTGTAGCCATTCTTTCTCCTTATCTATAAGCTCTGACTCAGAATACGTTTTTGTTTTATCAAAAATAGTTTCTTTCGGTTTTCTTGATATTTCAAAACTCAATTTTTCTTTTCTTGATTCAATTAATTTTTCTCTTAATTCTTCTCTTCTTTTTTTCTGCGAATCAATATATTCCGTTTTCTCTGCAAGTTTTTTTGCTTTTAATATTTGCATTTTCTTTTTATAATCATCACTCATATAATATTTTATAATTCCAACTAATAATGTATATACTAATATTATTACTTCTTTAAAAATTACTACTATTGAAATTCCAATAATTACATTCAATATTGTTTTTAAAACTGGCAAATGAATAACTTGATATAACGGCATCGAGACTAATGCTCCTATAAAACCTCCACTTTGTCCATTAAATCCAATGGATAAAAGTTCTCGAGCAGATTCCGAAAAATTAGTTGTAAAAGGCATTGCTACATATTTTTTAATCAACAATATTGCCCAAGCTAAATACCAAATTATTAAAGCTACTACTTTAGATTTATGGAATTTTATTTTCATATCGTTAAAAATAAAATCAATTATTCCCATTACAATTAAAAATATACTTACAAACCATATTGTTTTTCCAAAAACAAAACTTCCTATATTTAATATTTGTAACAATAACGTAATATTTTCTTGCTCTATTTTATTTTTACCTAATAAAAGAATTAAAAAAAATACTCCTAATAAAAAAAATATTACCCCTCTAAATTTTTTATTCATTATCTCTATACCCTTCTCATTTTTTTCTTTTAATTTTTCTATTTTAATTTAATTAAAATTCATCTAATCTATGTATATCATTATACATTATTTTTTACGATTTGTCATTGTTTATAAAACAATTTATCAAATTTTTTTCAAAAAAATAAAAGACCTACAAAATCGTAAGTCTTTCATTCAAAAAATTTTTAAATTATTGATTTTTTATTTATTTATTTTGCCATAAATAAATCTCTAAAATTAAATTCTCCACCAATCGCAACAAATCCTAATCCTTGAACTTTTGGATTTACTAAATAATTTTTTTGTCTTTGGAACAATACAACTACTGGCACTTGATCTGCAATAATTTGCTCCATTTCAATCATAGCAGGCACTCTAACAGCTGGATCTGCAGTAGATTTTGCTATTTTTGATAACTCGTCATATCTCGCATTTGTAAAGTCTCCTCTATTTGCACCTTTATTTGTTGAATCAAATATATCTAAATAAGTTATTGGATCTTTAAAATCTCCTGTCCAGTTTGCTATTGCAATTTGGTAATCTCTTTGTTTTGATCTTTTAATTCTTTCTTTTCCTGTTACAATACTTAATTTTAAATTTATCCCTAAATTTTTACCTAAAGTTTCTTGCACATATTCAGCTATCGCTTTTGTACTTCCAGAATCAGCAAAAATCATTTCTAATTCAGGCATTTTTGTCATTCCTTCTTCTTTAAGCCCTTCAGCTAATAATTTTTTAGCTTCATCTACATTAAATTCTGCTATTTTTGTTGGAACTTCTGAAGCAAAATCTCCTTTTTGTCCATTTATTCCAATTCCTGATGGAGTAAATGTCGTATTTAATTTTTCAGAATTTTCTAAAACACTTTCAATTAATTTTTCTCTATTTACTGACATTTGTAACGCTTTTCTTACTTTTGCATTATTAAGTGGTTTTATATTATTATTTAATAATAAGTACCAAACTCCTCCGTCAGCAGCTTTTACCAACTCAGGTTTCCCAGCATATTCTTTTGCTTGTTGGAATGTTACTTTTGTTACATCTATTTCTTTATTTTTAAACGCATTAAATGAAGCTGTTGAATCTTCCATTAATTTTAATGTAATATTGTCAACTTTTACATTTTTTGCATCCCAATATTTAGGATTTTTTTCTAATTTCAATTCAGAATCATGATTCCATTCTTTTAAAATATACGGTCCAACTGCTAAAGTATTTGCTGCATCTTCAGCAAAATATTTATCCCCTTTTTTAGCTAAAAACTTCTCATTTACAGGCATATACGCTTTAAATGTTATCAAATCATCAAAATAAGCTGTTGGAACTGCTAATTCTACTTCTAAAGTTTTATCATCTATAACTTTAATTCCTACTGCATCAGCTGATCCTTTTCCTGAATTATAGTCTTCTGCTCCTTTTATCATAAACATTAAGTACGCATTTTCTGCTGCTGTATTTGGATCTAATTCTCTCATCCATCCTGCTTTAAAATCTTGTGCCGTTACTTTATCTCCATTTGCCCAAACAGCATCTCTTAAATGAAATGTCCATTTAAGTCCATCTTGTGAAACTTCCCATTTTTCAGCTAATCCTGGAACAGATTTTCCATCTTTATCTTTTCTAGCTAATCCTTCCATAATTAA
>CALHVR010000052.1 GCA_938037005.1 uncultured Leptotrichiaceae bacterium
CCAAAGTTTATTCCTTACATTAAATAACTTCAAGTAAACGATAACAAGTCTATACTTACAGAATGTAAGTGCTTTTATAAAAATATTATACTTTCTTATATTTTAAGATATGCATCTTTTGCAGTCTAAAAATATACAATATTTCGTTTTATAGCGTCTTATTATATAATAAATTAATAGAAAGTTCAAATTTTTACATTTAAAATTGTATTTACAAAAAATAGTTATTACTATATAATATTTATACAAAATAAAATTAAAATGTAGTAAGAAAATAAGGAGAGAACATGATAGAGTATAAAAATGTGTCACTTACATGTAAAGTAAATGGAAAAATTCTTAATAATCTAAATTTTGAGATAAATGAAGGAGAATTTTTTGTTTTAATTGGACCGAGTGGAAGTGGAAAGACAACAACTTTAAAACTTATAAATAGATTAATAGAACAAACGGAAGGGGATATTTGGTTTAATAAGAAAAGGTTGAAAGATTATAATTTGAGAGAATTAAGATTAGAGACAGGCTATGTATTGCAACAAATAGCTTTATTTCCAAATATGACAGTGGAAGAAAATATAGCCTTAATTCCAGAAATGAAAAAAATGAAAAAAGAAAAAATTAGAATGAAAACGGAGGAATTACTAAAAAAAGTAGGACTTAATCCGTTACAATATATGAATAGATATCCTAATGATTTGTCAGGTGGAGAAAAACAAAGAATTGGTATATTAAGAGCGATAATTGCGAATCCAAGAATACTTTTAATGGATGAACCGTTCTCGGCATTAGATCCAATAAGTAAAGCACAATTACAAGATTTAATAAAAAAATTACATGAAGAATTTAAAATAACAATAATATTTGTAACACACGATATGTCTGAAGCATTGAAATTAGCAGATAAAATATGTGTAATGAAAAATGGTGAAATTTTACAAATAGATGAACCGGATAAAATATTACAAAATCCAACTAATGAATTTGTTAAAGAATTCATTAATATAAGAGGAGTGGAATGATGAATTTATTATCGACATTATTAGAAAAAAAATATGAATTATTAAAGGCAGTGTTAGAACATTTTCAAATATCATTATTGTCATTAGTAATTGCAATTTTAATAGCTGTTACAATTGGTATAAGTATATATAGATATAAAAAAATTAGTGAATGGCTATTACAAATAACAGGAGTTTTTCAAACTATTCCGTCACTTGCATTACTTGGGTTGTTTATTCCCTTTATGGGAATTGGTACATTGCCCTCAGTTGTAGCACTTACAATTTATGGAGTATTTCCTATTTTACAAGGAGTAATTACAGGATTAAATTCAATAGATCCCTCGCTAGAAGAAGCGGCAGAAGCTTTTGGAATGACTAAATTTGAAAAATTAAAAAAATTTGAATTGGCACTTTCAATGCCGGTAATAATGGCAGGTGTACGAACTTCTAGTATAATGATTATTGGAACAGCAACACTTGCTGCACTTGTTGGAGCAGGAGGACTTGGAAGTTTTATACTTTTAGGAATTGATAGAAATAACTCGTCATTAATTTTAATAGGTGCAGTATCATCAGCATTAATTGCGATATTATTTGGATATTTTATAAAGAAATTAGAAAATAAACGACCAAAAGTTATACTGTCAATATTTATTTGTATTTCAGTGTTATTAGGATTTAGTTTTGTGCCAAATGATATGATAGTAGGGAAAAAAATTGTAATAGCTGGGAAATTAGGTGCAGAACCGGAAATATTAATAAATATGTATAAAATTTTGATAGAGGAAAATACAGATATAAAAGTTGAAGTAAAACCGAATTTTGGGAAAACTAGTTTTTTGTATGAAGCGTTAAAAAATGAGAGTATTGATATTTACCCAGAATTTACAGGGACTATAATTACAAATTTATTGAAAGAAATTCCAAAAGCATCAAATGATAGTCGTGAAGTTTATGAAATTGCGAAAGAAAAAATATATAATCAGGATAAACTTGTGTATTTAGAACCAACGATGTTTCAAGATACATACGCGATAGCAGTAAAAAAAGATTTTGCTAAAAAATATAATTTAGAAAAAATTTCTGATTTACGTAAAGTAGAAAATAATTTATTAGCAGGTTTTTCATTAGAATTTAATGATAGGGAAGATGGAAATAAAGGTCTTAAAAAACTTTATGGATTAAATTTGAAAGTGAGAACGATGGAACCGACACTTCGTTATAATGCAATAAAAAATAATGAAGTAAATGTTATAGATGTTTATTCAACGGACAGTAAAATAATAACAAATGATTTAGTATTATTGAAAGATGATAAAGCATTATTTCCTCCGTATCAAGCAGCACCTCTTTTAAGAGAGGAAACTTTAAAAAGATATCCTGAAATAAAAGATGTTTTGAATAAATTAGGAAATATAATAACAACAGATGAAATGATAAAATTAAATTATGAAGTAGAAGTAAATGGTAAGAAAGCTTATGATGTGGCACAAGAATTTCTAAAAAATAAAAATATAATTCAAAAATAAAAAAGATTTTGTACATTTTGATATATTTAGAGTTTAAAACTATAAAATTAAAAAAGTTTGGAATGTAACAGAAATAATGCCTGAAAAAGAAGAGTTGACAAATTTAGGGAAGTTTTGATAATATCATTGATAAATTTTTTATTTTCTGTTATAATGATATTATAAAAAAAATAGGAGGACATAATTATGAATATAGTAGTATTTGATGCAAAACCATACGATATAGAATTTTTTGAAAAATGGAATAAAATATACGGAGCTAAAATAACTTACTATAGTGAAAAATTAAGTTTAAAAACAGCTGCTTTATTAACAAAATATCAAGATGTTGTTTGTACTTTTGTAAATGATGATTTGAATGAAAAAGTTATAGAAATTTTATCTAAAAATGGTGTAAGAGCAATAGCAATAAGGGCGGCAGGATATAATAATGTTGATATTAGAGCTGCATATCATAATAGAGTAACAGTGTTTAGAGTTCCGGCATATTCACCATATGCAGTAGCAGAACATGCATTAGCTTTATTAATGACAGTAAATAGAAAAATTCATAAAGCATATGCAAGAACAAGAGAAGGTAATTTTAGTCTAGTTGGTTTAACAGGGATGGATTTGAATGGAAAAACTGCTGGAATTATTGGTACCGGTAAAATTGCTAGAATTTTTATAAAAATATTAAACGGATTAGGAATGAATGTAATAGCTTACGATAAGTTTCCAAATGAACAAGCAGCAGCTGAAGAAAACTTCAAATATGTTACTTTAGATGAATTGTATGCAAATTCAGATGTAATTTCATTACATTGTCCACTATTCCCGGAAACAAGACATACAATTTGTGCAGATTCGATTGAAAAAATGAAAGATGGAGTTATAATTATAAATAGTGCAAGAGGTGGATTGGTAAACACTGAAGCATTAATTGATGGATTGAAATCAAAAAAAATAGGTGGAGCAGGACTTGACGTTTATGAAAATGAAAGAGAATATTTCTTTGAAGATGAATCAGGAAATGTATTAGAAGATGATGTGCTTGCAAGATTATTATCATTTAATAATGTTGTAGTAACTTCACATCAAGCTTTCTTAACAACAGAGGCGTTGAATAATATTGTAGAAACTACATTAAGCAACATATTATCGTTTGCTAAAAAAGAAGAATTAGTGAATGAAGTTTGGTATGATGTTGATTCTAAGAAAATAGTAGAAGGATTAAAACCTAAAAAATAGTTTAAATAAAAAATATAAGATAAAAAGGTTATGTCGTTGTGATATAATCTTTTTAGTTATTATTAAAATAATTTAAAATTTAAAGTAAAAAGGATGAAAATGGATTTATTTGAAATAAGAAAGAGAAAAGAACAATCAAAGTTGAATATAGATGATATAAGGAGGCATCTTTGACTTAGAAAAAGTAGAAGATGAAATTAAAAAACTTGAAAAACAAACATTTGAATCGAATTTTTGGAATAGAAAAGACAGTCAAGATATTTTAAGAGAAATAACTAATTTGAAAAAGACAAAAGAGGAATATATTGACCTTGATTCAAAGTACGAAGAAATAGAAATGATATTAGAATTTATTGAAATGGGAGATAATTCATTTGAAAATGATTTAGAGGAAAAAATAATTATATTAGAAAAAGAAATTGATAATTTTAGAATAAAATTATTATTAGATAAAAAATATGATTCAAATAATGCGATTTTGACTATAAATTCTGGAGCTGGTGGAACTGAAGCTTGTGATTGGGCAGAAATGCTATATAGATTATATGATAGGTGGGCAAATAAAAAAAATTTTAAAGTTGAAATTTTGGATAGTTTATCAGGGGAAGAAGCAGGATTGAAAAGTATTACTATGATGATAAAGGAAGAATCATAGAAAGTAAAAATGCTTTAGGAGAAGGTACAAAGCTTGATTACAGCAAAGCTGGCAACACAGAAAGCCTTATAATAACTTTGCCTGACAATTCCAAAAGAAAAGTTTACTATGATAACAGGGGGAATATATCAGGTATCGAAGAAG
>CALHVR010000053.1 GCA_938037005.1 uncultured Leptotrichiaceae bacterium
TATTTTAAGTAGTATTTATAAATTTAATATATCTATTACAAATTATTTTACTTAATATAAATATAAAATAAAGTATTAAAAATTAAGAAAAAAGGATTGGAGCTCAATTCAATCCTTTAATAATTTATAAATAATCAATTAAAACTTCAACAGTTCCATCTTCGTAAACAAATAAACCTGTAACAGGAATATTAGGGAGATGCTCGTGCATCATAGTGACAGATTTTTGAATGTAACTTTTTTGAGTTTCATCATCAGTAGGACAACCAGCACAATCACTGTGACCTGCAACAAAAATATGATCCGATTTGTGTTTATTGATAGAAATTAAAACAATTTTATCTTCAACCTCTTTAATGTAATCATCATAAACAATTTTACTAGATGGACCAGCATCTGTAATAGTATCTACATATTCATATCTATAATTATTTCTAATGTATTCGTTAATTATATGGATAAATCTTCCGTCCATACAACAAATTAATGTACAAAACATTTTTATAACCATCCTTTTACTTTGTTAGATCTGTAAGGTAAAACCCTTAATAAAATTGTATTTATATTAAATATATGATACAATAAAATAAAAAAAAAATCCAGTAAAAATAGAGAGAATGGATAGAAAAGGTGTAAAAATGGAAAAAATAATAAAAAAAATAAATGAATTTTCAAAAATAGCAAAAGAAAGAAAATTGACAGAGGAAGAAGCTAAAGAAAGAGAAAAATATAGAAAATTGTACATGGAGAAATTTAAAGAAACGATGAGAGGTCATCTTGATAGTATAAAAGTTGTAAGAGTGGATGAAGATGGAAATCCAGTAGATGAAAATGGAGAAAAACTAAATCCAGAAGCATAAGAATAAAATTGAAGGAGTAAAAACTATGAAATATGATTTAGTCTTATTTGATTTGGATGGAACATTAGTGGATACATTAGAGGCAATTACCAAAATTACAAATTGTGCCATGGAAGAGTTAGGATTGAAGCAATATTCTTTAATAGAAGGAAGATATCTTATAGGAAATGGAGTTCCGGGAATTGTAGAAAAAGTATTTGAAATGGAAAAATATAATGAAAATAAAATAAGTAAACAAAAAATGCTAGAAATTATTAGAAAATATTATAATATTTATTTTAATTACAATGTAAAATTATATGATGGGATTGATAAATTGTTAAATTTTTTGAAAGAAAATAATATAAAATTTGGAATTGTAACAAATAAAGATCAAGATTTAGCAAATGAAACCGTAAAAGAAAATTTTTTGAACTGGGATTTTTTAGAAATAATAGGAACAGATGATACAAAACATCCAAGGAAACCAGATCCTTATGGAGTAAACTATTTTTCAGAAAAATATAATATAGAAAAAAATAGAATTTTATTTGTTGGAGATATGATGGTTGATGTAAAGACTGCTCAAAATTCAAAAGTTGATTTATGTTATTGTAATTGGGGATTTGGAGCATCAAAAGATGAAACTGGAATTGATGAAACAGTAAAAGTTAATACAGTTGAAGATATTATAAGAAAAATAGAAGGATAACTTATTTTTTAAATTAATTTTAAAAGGAATAAAAAATGCTAAAAAATAAAAAAATATTAATAATAAATACAGGTGGGACAATAAGTATGGTTCCTACTAATGTGAAAGATAAAAAAAGTCCACTAAAACCCTCAAGATCTTGGCATGAAGTTATTTCAAGTTATCAATTTTTAAATAATTTAAATGTTGATTACATTTCACTTAGTCAAATAATAGATTCATCAGATATGAATTATAAATTATGGGTTGAAATGGCAGAAATTATTGATAAAAATTATGAAAAATATAAAGGTTTTGTTATACTACACGGTACTGATACTATGGCGTACACAGCAAGTGCTTTATCATTTATGCTTAAAAATTTAGACAAAACAGTTATTTTAACTGGAGCTCAAAAGCCAATACAAGAAATGAGAAGTGATGGACTGCAAAATTTATTGACATCGATTGAAATAATAGAAAAGCAAACAGAAAATGGGATTTTATTAGATGATGAATTACCAGTAGTTCCAGAAGTTTGTATTTTTTTTAGAGATCATTTAATTAGAGGAAATCGTGCAAGAAAACTTGATGCAACGAATTATTTTGGATTTTCAAGTCCTAATTATTTACCATTAGGAGAAGCTGGATTAAAAATTAAAATAAATAAAAATAGATTAATTCAAGGGAAAGAAGAAATGTTTTATGTTGATTATAAAATGAATCCCAATGTTTTAATGATAGATTTATTTCCAAGTTTTAATGCGAATATTTTAAAAACTATTTTTTCAGAAAATAGTGAAATAAAAGGTCTTGTACTTAGAAGTTTTGGAAGTGGAAATACACCACAAAGTAAAGAATTTTTAGAAGTGATTAAATATATAATTGATAAAGGAGTTGTAATTTTAAATATAACACAGTGTACAGTTGGAACAGTAGAAACTGTTTATGAATCAAATGAAGTTTTAACAAATTTAGGTGCAGTAAATGGGTACGATATGACCCCAGAGAGTGCTATTACTAAAATGATGTATTTACTTGGGAAATATGAAGATATAAAATTAGTAAAAATAGGATTAAGTAAAAATTTAGCAGGTGAATTGACAAAATAGTTTATTTTTTATTTTAAAATAAAAAGTGAAGAAAGAAAAAAATAAATATGGATAGTATGAAAAAAGTTAAAGAAGTAAATGAAATAATTAGAGAATTTGAAAGTACGAAATATTATGGATATATGTTTTACATAAAATATGATGGTAAAAGCTTTGATTCATTTGATGAAAATCCAGGATTAAAAAGTGTAAAAGGTGAATTTAAGAAAATATTGGAATTAAATGGGATAAAGCTCTATAAAGGTGTACAACAAGCAGGAAGGACAGATGCAGGCGTAAGTTCTTTGTGTAATATTTTATATATAAATAGTATTCAAAATATAGAATTTTCAAGTATTAAAGTGAAAAAAATGGAAGGAATAGAAATTATAGGGATTGACAAGACACTACCACAGCTAGAATTTCCTGAAATGATAGAGAAAAGATATTATATTTATGAATATCCAAAAGAAAAAATAAAAAATAATGAAAATATAATTTATGAAAAATGTAAGGAATTGAGTGGGAAAAAAGATTTTAAAGAATTTACTTCAAAAAAAGGAGAAAAATTAAAAAATCATATAAGAGAAATTTATGTAAAATATAATGAGAGTAAACTTTATTTTGAAGGAGATGGATTTTTACCGCAACAAGTTAGAATTATGAGTAATATAATTTTAAATAATAGAAAAAGTGCGTTAGATGGAAAATATTTGACATTAGAAAAGGTAGAATTATCGAATCAATTAAAAAAATATATTTTCAAAAAAGTAGAAAATATAAAAATAGATAAAGTAAAGAAAGTTGAGAAAAATGAATTGTTTTATATATTTTATGTAAATAAAAAAGATAAGGGAGAGTTGATCGGTAAAAAAGGAAAGAACATAAAACAATTAAAAAAAGAATATGGAAATATTGTTGTAAAAGAAAATTTAAAGGCTAAGGATATTTCTAACTCTAATACTATCAAAGTTGGTGAAAATTTAAATACTGATAAATTACAAAATTCTAAAACTTTAATAGCTAAAAATATTAATATTGAAAAATCTTTAGATAATATAAATGGTGCAATTTCTTCAGTAAATACTAAGATTAATACCAATGATATAAAAAATACTAGTGGTAGTATTCAAGCTACTAAAAATATAGAAATTTCAACTACTGAAACTTTAAATTTAGAAGGAAAATATCTAGCAAATGATAGTTTAAATATTAAAGCTAAATCTTTAGAAAATAATGATATACTTGAGAGTAATGGAAATATAAAACTTAACTTGAGTAGTGATTTAGTTAATAATAAAAAAATTAGTAGTAAAAATATAGATATAAAAGCTAAAAATATTTTCAATAATACAGATAGTTCAATAGGAGCAGTTAAAACTTTAACTATAGATGCAGAACATCTAAAAAATGAAGGTGAACTATTATTTGCAGAGGAAAATACCAATAATTTAAAAATAAAAAATAATTATTGAAAAATATTTTTAATTATTTTTTATAT
>CALHVR010000054.1 GCA_938037005.1 uncultured Leptotrichiaceae bacterium
TCTCTCTCTTTCTTTCTCTCTCTCTGTCATTTCACACCTCTATTAATTCCAAAAATGCTATTGCATCCGCCATATCAAGTTTATTTATAAATTCAATTTCTAAAGCATTTAATAGCTTTATCTTTTTTATATAATCTTTAAAATTCATCTTCGTCATCTCCTGGATAATCTTCTATATATTTTTTAGTTTTATTTATTCCCTCTTCTATCAACTCAATAAAATCTTTTCCATATTTTCCGAAAGCATAACAGCATTCTATTGTGTCGTATATTTCAAGAAACCAATCTGGACATACACCTTTAATTTGGTCAACTCCATATGCGACTTGAAATCTTGGATTGCTATTTATTAATAAATTTAAATCGTTTAATGCTTGTTCTATTGTCATTTTTTTACTCTCCTTTTTATTGCTCCCTTGCTTTCACACAAGGGAGCTTGTTTATTAAGCTGTTATTAATTCAATATCAGTTGTGAAACTATATACGTCTATGGGTGTATATATATAATTTTTTTCCCAGATGTAACCTTTTATTGAATTCTTTACATGTTTCATCATCCACAAGATGATATGTTTATCTTTTTCTGGTAATCTTGTTATTCCTTTTCTTCCTGTATATTCGTCGCTTTCTAATTTAACCGCATATAAAACTGTGCTTTCATCTACGAGTATATTTTCTATTTGTTTGTTAGTTAGTTTTCCATTTTTTACTTTTATTTTCATTTTTATTTCTCCTCTTTTTTACGCTATTTGCGGATTAGTTGTTTAAAAAAATTTACAAATCTTTTAATCTCTTATCTTGCTCATATTATAACCGCATAAAGCGGAAATGTCAAGAAAAATTTTTTATTTTTTTTCTTTTTATGTTAAAATTAATTATAAAACATTAGAATTAAAAGGAAAAAGGAGAACGAAAATGAGCGAACTTTCTATAAAATTAAAAAAAATAAGGGAAGAAAAAGGATTTACCATTGAAAAACTTGCAGAAAAAGCAAATATGGGGAAAGGAACTATCGGAGATATTGAGACTGGAAGAAGAAATGGAAGTAAAAAATCTCTTGAAAAAATTGCTATTGCATTAAATTTAGGTAATAAGGAAAAAACAGAATTATTCTCTTATTTACTCCCAAAAGAAATAAGGGAAAATATAAAAGCAAACGAAGTTATAGAAAAGCAAAAAATAGATATAGTCCAAGTTCCTGTTTATGGTAAGGTAAGTGCTGGAAACGGAGAATTGTTAATAGATGATGCACAAATATTAAGATATATTCCGATGGCAAAAGGGACAGTTCCAAAAGGAGCGTTCTTTTTAGAAATAAATGGGGATAGTATGGAGCCAACTTTACACGATGGAGAAACAGCTTTAGTAAATCCAAACGACATTGATTATATAGAAAATAAAATTTACGTATCTGTGTTGCACGATGAGGGCTATATAAAAAGAATTGTAATTAATGAGAATGCTATAATGTTAATTTCGGACAATCCAAAATACCGTCCAATTTTTATAAGAGAAGAAGAAAAGGATTATTTTAGAATAATAGGTAGAGTTATAAAAGTTGTGGATGTAAGGGAGTTGTAAAAATATGCTGGAGTCTATAAAGGGAAAGGTTGGGGAGATGTAGAAAGGAGTAAATAGATATTATAAAATGGAGGTAGGCTATGCTAGTTAGAGAAAATTTAATAAAAAATATCACATATAAATTGAGTGTTTTAAAGTCTTATATCGAGCTAAAAAATATTATTAATCATTATGATATAAACATAATTTCAGAAAACTTTTATCGTGATTTTTTTAATTTAGTATATGATTTTAATTTAGAAAATGCTAATTATAAGAAAGAAAATATGCCAGCAATAGATTTAGTAGATGATATTAATAAAATATGTATTCAAATCACATCAGAAAATACAACGAAAAAAATTAAAGAAACTATTAAAAAATTTGAAGAAAATAAATTATATGAAAAATATAATAAACTGTTAATTTTATTAAAGGGGGAACTAAATTTAATACAAATATTGAAAGTAAAAAGTTTAAATTTTGTCAAGAAAATGATATAATAAATACTGATAAAATATTAAAAAAGATTAATAACTTAGAGTTACCAAAAATTGAAGAAGTTGAAAAATTTTTAAATGAAGAAATTCAAGAAAATCAAAATCAAAAAAAGATTATTGATTGTAACGAAATTGAAACAATAATAGATTTACTAACGTATATATCAGAGTCTAAGGAGTATAGTGAAGATATTCCAACAATTATAGATCCTGATTATAAAATTAATGATAGATTTAAAGAATACAGAGAAGCTTTGATAAGGGAGTATGTTGAACTTCAAGAAATTTATTTAAAAACTTATACTGAAATAATAGAACAGTCAGATTCAGCAAATATAAGGCTCTCAGAAATTTTTTTGAAGAATAAGAGTATTGAGTTTTTAGATAAATATGATAACAATCCAAAAAATGCTTTAGAGGGATTAACTGAATATTTTAAAGGGAAAATTTCAACAAATAATAAAAAATATGATTATATGGCTATTAAATATTATTTATTAAATTTTCTTACATTATTA
>CALHVR010000055.1 GCA_938037005.1 uncultured Leptotrichiaceae bacterium
ACATAGAAATTCTTTCTTCTAATGTGAATTTACTTTTTCTTTCCATAAAAAAATGTACCTCCAAACTATTTTCATTTTTTCTGTCCAGTTTGTTGGTACATGTTCTGTGAGTTCTAGCTTTTTATTTTGTTTCATCTAAGATTAAACAAAGCATAATGTGCTATAATAATTTTGCCCAAAATTTAAAAAATGGAGGAAATATGAAAAAGATAATAACCATACTTATGGTGTTGGCTATATCTATGTCTTTAAATGCAGCTAGTAAATCAAAAAGTGTAAAAGAGAAATTAGCTAAAGAAATAAAAAAGGAGTTAGAGCCTAGATTAGAAAAAACTATTGAAAATAACGATGTAATAGAAAATAAATCTGTTAAGGAAGCGTATTTTCAAACTGGTGGAGCCTCTTTCTATGGTGGAAAATGGAATGGAAGAAGAACTGCGAGTGGAGAGATATTTAACACTTCGCAAATGACAGCAGCTCATAAAACTTTACCATTTGGTACTAAAGTAAGAGTAACAAACTTAAGTAATGGGAAATCAGTAGTTGTAAAAATTAATGATAGAGGACCTTTTATAAAGGGAAGAGTTATTGATTTGAGCCATGCGGCATTTTCAGTAATAGAGAATGTAAGTCGTGGAGTAGCAAAAGTAAAATTAGAAATTTTAAAATAAGAAATAAAAAACTAAGAAAGGTGGAGAAGTGGTGTTAAAAGGTAAAATAGCATTAGTAACAGGTGGATCAAGAGGTATAGGAAAAGAAATAGTGTTAAAATACGCTGAAAATGGAGCAACAGTTATTTCAGGTGATTTAATTGATGCGGACTATACTCATGAAAATGTAGAACACATTAAACTAAATGTAACAGATAGAGAAAACATAAAAGAAATAGCAAAAATAATAAAAGACAAATACGGAAAACTTGATATATTAGTAAATAATGCAGGAATTACGAGAGACTCATTATTACAAAGAATGTCGGAAGATAACTGGGATTTAGTTGTTGACATTAACTTAAAAGGTGTGTTTAATGTGATGCAAGGATTTGTTTCATTATTATTTAAAAGTGAATCTGCAAGTGTTATAAATATGGCTTCAGTAGTTGGATTAGATGGAAATGTTGGTCAAACAAATTATTCAGCTACAAAAGGTGGAGTTATTGCGATGACAAAAACATGGGCAAAAGAATTTGGTAGAAAAAATGTAAGATCAAATGCTTTAGCACCAGGGTTTATTCAAACTGATATGACACATGTTTTACCGGAAAAAGTAATAGAAACAGTATTAGCACAAACACCTTTAAAAAGAATGGGAACAGCTGAAGATATTGCAGAAGCTTCATTATTCTTAGCTAGTGATGCTTCAAAATTTATAACGGGACAAGTTATAAGAATTGATGGAGGATTAAACTTATAGTTTATGACAAAAATAAAATATTACGCTTATTATATAATTGATACTTCAGAGCAAGGAGTTTTAACAAATTGGGATGAATGTCAAAAAAAAGTGAGTGGAAAAAAGACAAGATATAAATCATTTAAAACAGAAAATGAAGCCGTTGAATGGCTAAAAAACGGAGCTGAATACGAAACTAAAGAACAAAAATTAGGAAGAATGCCGGATTTATTTGCAGAATTAGATAGAGAGGCAGTTTACTTTGATGCAGGAACAGGTCGTGGTAAAGGAGTAGAAGTTAAAATCTCTGATTATGATGGAAATTCATTGTTAAATAAAGTATTGGGCGAATCAAAATTAAATGAATTTGGAAACTATTATTTATCAGACGGCAGAACAAATAATTTTGGTGAATTAGTTGGACTTTATGCAGCTTTAAAATATGCCGATAAATATAATAAAAAAATTATTTGTGGCGATAGTAATTTGATTATAGAATATTGGTCTTTAGGTCGATATAATAAAGAAAATATTGATAAAGATACAATAGAATTAATAACAAAAGTAACAAAAATGAGAAAAAATTATGAAGATAAAGGTGGAATAATAAAAAAAATATCGGGAGATATAAATCCTGCAGATTTAGGATTTCATAAATAGTTTTCATAAAGATTAAAATTTAACTAATAAAAAAGTTAAGATTTGTGGAGGAAAAATGAGAAAACTAATTTTATTTTTATTAATGTGTACAGTGTTTACGTTTGGTTTTTCTGCAAAAAATCAAACAAAAAAAATAGTAACTAAAGTTTTTACTGGTGATTATATAAAAGCAAGTAATACATTTACTTATAAAAAAGATAATTTGATTTTTCCAGATAAAACAGTTATTTATACTGTAAAACCGATGGATGGTTCAATAGAAAGAATTTTTAATTATTTAAAATTAAATTATGAAGTTAAAGAGAATCAAAAAATAAATTTAGAAATTATTGGAAGAGTAACTTCAGAAGGAATTTTAGAAGTTTATAAAGTAAATAATTATATAATACCTGAAGAAAATATGAAAGGTAGAGAAAATTATATATTATTTGGGCAATAAAAAAATATGAAGTACAGAAAGAAATACTTTCTGTATTTTTATTTTAAATTTAATATTTTTTAAATAACATATTAGGATGTTAAATAGATGGGGAAAATATGATATAATAAGAAAAAAATAGGAGTAAAATTAGATGGTAAAAAAAGAAAAGGTTGAAGTCGAGATAATGACTGATGAAGAGGTAATAAAAGAAATTTTGTCTATGAATATTACGTCTTTAAAAAAAATGGCAAAAGAATATAAGATTGAAAATTATACGACAATGAATAAAATTGATTTAATAAATCATATTTTAATTGAAAAAGGAAATGATAATGGTAAAATTTATGGTTTTGGGAAATTAGAAACATTCAATGACGGTTATGGTTTTTTACGTGAAACGACAGTAGAGGCAGATATTTATATTTCAGCATCACAAATTAGAAGATTTTATATGAGAAATGATGATATTATTTTTGGTGAATTAAGAATACCTGTTGGAGATGAAAAAAATTATGGAATGCTAAAAGTATTGTTAATAAATGGAGATTTAGCTGAAAAATCTAAAGAAAGACCTATATTTGATGATTTAGTACCTTCTTATCCAAATGAAAAAATTAATCTTGGAGAAGGGAATATTTCAAGTAGAATAATTGATATAATTTCTCCAATAGGTAAAGGACAAAGAGCTTTAATTGTTGCATCTCCAAAAGCGGGTAAAACAACATTGTTATCAACATTAGCGAACGATATAATAAAATATAATCCTGAATTAAATGTATGGATATTACTAATAGATGAACGACCTGAAGAAGTAACAGATATTCGTGAAAATGTAAAAGATGCAGAAGTTTATGCAGCGACATTTGATGAAGAGCCTAAAGTTCATATACAAGTTACAGAAAATGTATTGGAAATGGCAAAAAGAGAGGTAGAAAAAGGAAAAGATATTGTTATTTTGATGGATAGCTTGACGAGATTGGCACGTTCGTATAATATTGTAATTCCATCAAGTGGAAAAGTTTTAACAGGAGGAATTGATCCAAACGCTTTATATTATCCAAAAAGATTTTTGGGAGCAGCGAGAAATATAAAAAATGGGGGAAGTTTAACTATAATTGCAACAGCGTTAGTAGATACAGGAAGTAAAATGGACGAAGTAATATTTGAAGAATTTAAAGGTACAGGAAATATGGAAATTATATTAAGTAGAACATTACAGCAATTAAGAATTTTTCCAGCTATTGATATTTTGAAAAGTGGAACAAGAAGAGAAGAACTTTTAATTTCTAAAAAAAATCTTGAAAAAATATGGAAATTAAGAGAAGAATTAGCTAAAGAAGATGAGATTGAAGTAATGAAAAAATTAAAAAAACTTATAGCAGAGTATAAATCTAATGATGAGATGTTGAAAAAAATATATAAATAAAAGGTTTTTAATAAAATTAAGTTAGAGAATTAACTATAAAAAAGTGAATTTTAACACTTTATATTATAAATGTTTTGCTATTAAAAAAATATTTTAAAAATTCTTTATGATATAACTTGAAAAAATAGTAGAAATAGTGCTATAATTATAATATAAAAGTTAAACATTAATTTTATAAATATTTAGGAGGAAGTAATGGCTAAAAAAACGTTAAAAGATTTAGATGTAAAAGGTAAAAAAGTTTTAGTTAGAGTAGACTTTAATGTACCTATAAAAAATGGAGTAATCGGTGATGATAACAGAATTACTGCAGCGTTACCAACATTAAACTATATTTTAGAAAATGGTGGGAAAGTGATTGCGTTCTCTCACTTAGGTAAAGTTAAAGCTGAAGAAGATAAAGCTTCAAAAACATTAGCACCAGTGGCAGTTAGATTATCTGAAAAATTAGGAAAACCAGTTAAATTTGTCCCAGCTACAAGAGGGAAAGAATTAGAAGAAGCAGTAGCAGCCTTAAATGAAGGTGAAATCTTAATGTTTGAAAATACAAGATTTGAAGATTTAGATGGGAAAAAAGAATCTAAAAATGATCCAGAATTAGGTAAATACTGGGCTTCATTAGGAGATGTATTTGTAAATGATGCCTTTGGAACAGCACATAGAGCACATGCTTCAAATGTAGGAATAGCATCAAATATTAAAGAATCAGCAGTTGGATTCTTAATTGAAAAAGAAATTAACTTTATTGGAGGAGCAGTTGATAATCCTGAAAGACCATTAGTTGCAATTTTAGGAGGAGCAAAAGTATCTGATAAAATTGGAGTTATTGATAATTTATTAGAAAAAGCTGATAAAGTAATTATCGGTGGTGGAATGATGTTTACATTCTTAAAAGCATTAGGAAAAAATACTGGATCTTCATTATTAGAAGCTGATAAAGTTGATTTAGCAAAATCATTATTAGAAAAAGCAAAAAATAAAGGTGTAGAATTATTATTACCAGTTGATGCAATAGTAGCTCAAGAATTTAGTAATGACGTAGAATTCAAAACAGTTTCAGTTGATGAAATTGAAGATGGATGGATGGGACTAGACATCGGTGAAAAATCAGTAGAATTATTTGAAAAAGCGTTAGAAGGTGCAAAAACAGTTGTATGGAACGGACCAATGGGTGTATTTGAAATGTCTAATTATGCAAATGGAACAATTGGAGTATGTAAAGCTATAGCTGAATTAAAAGATGCTAAAACAATAATTGGTGGAGGAGATTCAGCAGCAGCAGCAATTCAATTAGGATTTGCAGATAAATTCTCTCATATCTCAACAGGTGGAGGAGCTTCAATGGAATACTTAGAAGGAAAAGTATTACCAGGTGTTGCAGCTATATCAGAAAAAAAATGCGGATGCGGAAATCATTAATATAATTATTGAAGTATTGGTATAACTTTTGTTGTGCTAATACTTTTTTTTAATAAATGAAGAAGAAAACTAAATTTTTATAAAAGAAATTTATAAAAACACATACAATGAATTGAATTTTTAAAAAGAAGTGAGATTAAGATGAAGAAAAAGATATTAATATTCTTAGTATTAAGTGCAATAATTAATTTTGCAAATAGTAATCCTTTTGATAATGAAAATTTCAAGTATATATTTGAAAATGTTGGGACAATTTTTGGAGATGATTATCGTTGTAAATTTATTTCAAAACAAATATTATTAAAATCATATCATACTGATAATAAAAATATAGATATGGTTAAAAGTTTTGAAGATTCGTTAAAAACATACGGAAGAATAATACAATTAGAAGCAGATTTTGATAAAATAGAAGATCCAATAGAAGTGACGACAGTTTATTATAGCCGTTATTGTAAAATTCCAGAACAAAAATGGCTTGATAAAATAAATTCACCAGCATTAAATAAGTATATGAAAAATATAGAAAAATTAAAAAGTCATAATAGTAACAGATAAAATATGTAAAAATTTAAAAAGATAGGAGTAGTATATGAAAAAATTATTTTTATTAGGAGTGACAGCATTAATGGCTGTAAATGCACAAGCATCGAAACCATTGGAATTAAATGTGACACATATAAATGATCATCATTCACATTTAGAAGAAGAAACAATGAAATTAAAATTAGATGGAAAAGATGTAACTGTAAAAATTGGAGGATTTCCACGAGTAGTTTCACAAATTCAAAAATTTAGTAAAGATCCTAAATCAAAATCTTATAAAAAAGCTGATAATGCCTTGATTTTACATGCAGGAGATGCTATTTCTGGAACTTTATATTATACTTTATTTAAAGGAAAAGCTGATGCGGCATTAATGAATACAGTAGATTTTGATGCGTTTACTTTAGGAAATCATGAATTCGATGATGGGAACAAAGTGTTACTTGATTTTTTAAAAGAATTAAAAGTACCAACTATTTCAGCAAATGTTATTCCGGATAAAGGAAGTATTTTAGAAGGAAAATGGAAACCTTATATGGTTAAAAAAATAAGAGGAGAAAAAGTTGGAATTATTGGATTAGATGTTGTTGGAAAAACTATTGAATCTTCAAGTCCAGGAAAAGATATTAAATTTTTAGATGAAATAGAAACAGCTCAAAAAATGGCAAATGAATTGAAAAAACAAGGAATTAATAAAATAATATTACTATCTCATGCAGGTTATGAAAGAAATGTTGAAATTGCACAAAAAGTATCAGGAATCGATTTGATTATAACAGGAGATACTCATTATTTATTAGGTGAAAAATATAAAGAGTATGGATTAAAACCGGTAGCAGAATATCCTAAAAAAATAATGTCACCAGCTGGAGAGCCAGTTTATGTAGCTGAAGCTTATAGCTATTCTTATTTAGTTGGAAATATGAAAGTGAAATTTAATAAAAAAGGTGTAATTACAGAATTAGTACCAAATCCACAAATTATAATTGGAGATAATTTCTTTGAAGTGAAAAATGCTGAAGGGAAAAACGTTCAATTAGAAGGAAAAGATAAAGAAGATGTAATAAAATTTGTTAAATCAAGAAATGATATATCATTTGTAAGTGAGAATGAAAAAGCTAAAAATATTTTGAATAAATATAAACAAGAAAAAGAAGAAATTGCTAAAAAACCGGTTGGAACAGTTAAAGATGAAATGCCGGGAGGATCAGCACCAAGAATACCTAGTGATAAATATCCAGAAGGCTCTGTAGCTACAACAATGGTGGCAGAATCTATTTATGATAAATTAAAAAATATGGGAACAGGAGAAATTGATTTTGTAATTATCAATTCAGGAGGAATTAGAACTACAATTAAACCAGGTAAATTTTCTTATGATGATGCGTATACATTATTGCCATTTACAACAAATACAATTTATGTAATGAAGATGACAGGAGCTGAAGTAAGACAAACATTGGAAGATGCATTAAACTTTGTATTTACAGGAGGATCATCAGGTGCATTCCCATATGGAGCTAGAATTAGATATGAAGCTACAAAAGAAGGAACTTTAGGAACAAGAATTAAAAAATTAGAAATTTATAATGAAAAAACTAAAGCGTGGGAAGAAATAGATAATAATAAAGTTTATCATGTTGGAACTCACTCATATTTAGCAGCAGGTAAAGATGGATATACAACATTTGGAAAAGTAAATGCAGAAAGACCAGGAGTAAATACATATTTAGGAGTTGAAACAGCATTTATTGAATATATTAAAGCTAGAGGAGAAATTTCAAGACCTGAATCTTCAAATGTTAAATTAAAATATTAATAAAAATAAAGAATATTAGGTTAAAAAATATGTACCAACAAACTAGAAAAAGTTTGGAGGTACATTTTTTTAATTGTAATTTTTAACTTTTTATAGTTATGTCAAAAAGTTTACAATAGATTATAAATATGATAAACTAACATATATTAAAAAGAAAGAGGTTAGCATGAAAAATAGAGTTTTAAAGTATATATTAATAATAATTTTATCAATATTAGTATTAGGTGGTTTTGTTGGGAATTATTTTGTAAATTTCGCATTAAGCAATAAAGTTGATAAAACTAAAGTTAATAATCAGGATAAAGATGGATTAAAAGATAAAGATAAAGAAAAAAATCAAAAATGGTTTGATGAGAATGCTATTGAAGTTAAAATGAAATCTAAATATACGGGTAATGATTTAGTCGGGTATCAATTTTTATCTAAAAATACAAATAAATGGGTTATAGTTGTACATGGATTTGGAGAAAATGCTCGTCATATGGCAACATATATTAAGAGTTTTTATGACAGAGGATATAGTGTCTTTGCACAAGACTTAAATGCTCATGGTAAAAGTTCAGGTGTATACTATACTATGGGGGGATTTGATGGTAAAGATTTAAAGGATTGGGTAAATTTAATTTCAAAAGAATATGATAATCCAGATATAGTTTTATTTGGTATTAGTATGGGTGCGACAACTGTGATGAATAGTTTAGATGAAGATTTACCTAATAATGTTAAAGTGTTTATAGAAGATAGTGGATATTTAAGTTTAAATGAGGAATTTTCTTATCAATTAAAAAAATTATTTAATCTTCCACCTATACTTGTACTTCCGGAGGCAAGTATAGTTGCAAAAATAAAAGCAGGATATTTTCTTAAAGATGTTGATGCGACTAAGGGATTGGAAAACACAACATTACCAGCTTTAATATTACACGGAGATAAAGATGGATTTGTTCCTGTTAGTCACGCGGAAAAAATATATAGTAAAATAAATTCAAAAAAAGAAATATATATATTTAAAGATGCAAAACATGTAAGAGCTGAAAGAATGTATAAAAAAGAATATTGGGAATACATAGATAAGTTTCTTGAAAAATATTTTAAATAAAATATGATAAAGAAAAGTGTACTTTTAAATTATTTTCACTTTTTGTGTTCAGTTTATTGACAGATATTTTCAGTATTTTTTGTTTTAATAAAATATAAAATGTGTTATAATAAAAAGTAGAACAGAATGAAAAAAGAATTGTAGAAAGGGAAAAAATGAAAATATTAGCATTTGAAACTTCGTGTGATGAAACGGCAGTTTCTGTTGTAGAAAATGGGACAAAAGTTTTGAGTAATGTTATATCAACACAAATTGAGATACATAAAGAGTATGGTGGAGTTGTACCAGAAATTGCATCAAGACATCATATTGAAAATATAATGCCGGTATTTGAAAAAGCAATGAGAGAAGCTAAGTGTGAACTTAAAGATATTGATTATATTGCTGTTACAAATACACCTGGATTGATAGGGTCACTTTTAGTCGGTCTTATGTTTGCAAAAAGTTTAAGTTATGCAAATAATATTTCATTGCTTCCAACAAATCATATTGATGGGCATATATTTTCAAGTTTTATAGAAAATGAAGTAAAATTACCAGCTGTGTCACTTGTTGTATCTGGAGGGCATACAAATCTTTATTATTTAGAAGAAAAAGACGGATATGTAGACATTCAACTTTTAGGAGAAACATTGGATGATGCGGTTGGAGAAACATATGATAAAGTGGCAAGAGTGATAGGACTTTCTTATCCCGGTGGTCCAATGATAGACAAATTATCAGAAATAGGAGAAGATACTCTAAAAATAAAAAAACCGAAAGTTGATGGATATGATTTCAGTTTTAGTGGAGTGAAAACATTTATAACGAATTATGTTAATCACGAAAAGATGAGAGGTAATGAAATTATAAAAGAAAATATAGCTTCGTCGCTTCAAGTGGCAGTTGTAAATATTTTGTACGATAAAGTAGAAAAAATATTACAAGAAAAAAAAGTGAATACGATTTTAGTTGCAGGTGGTGTCTCAGCGAATAAAGGACTTCGTAAAAAGTTTGAAAAATTTAAAGAAAAAGGAATTGAAGTTCATTTTCCTAAAATGGAATATTGTACTGATAATGCGGCAATGATTGGTTGTGCAGCATATTATAATTTGAAAAAAAGTAAAATTTTAGAAAAAAATGAAGCTATAAATAGTGATGCTTTATCAACTAAAGAGAAGAAAAAATTATAATAAATTAATTACTTTTATTGAAAAAAACAACAATTTTTGGTATACTTATACGGAAAAGATTGAAAATAAAATAAAACATATATAATGAAGGAGAAGAATTATGTCAAAATTAAAATTTAGTTATAAATTCGCAAAAAACTTTTTAAATGAAAATGAGGTAACTCAATTAAAACCATACACAGAATTAGCACACAAAGTTCTATTAGAAGGAACAGGAGCTGGAAATGATTTCTTAGGGTGGGTAACTTTACCATCTGACTATGATAAAGCTGAATTTGAAAGAATAAAAGCAGCAGCTGAAAAAATCAAATCAGATTCAGAAGTATTAATAGTAATTGGTATTGGTGGATCATATTTAGGAGCAAAAGCTGCGATAGAATTTTTATCACATACATTCTATAATAATTTGCCTAAAGAAAAAAGAAAAACTCCAGAAATTTACTTTGCTGGAACAAATATGAGCAGTGTTTATTTACAACATTTAATTGATTTAGTTGGGGACAGAGATTTTTCGGTAAATGTTATTTCAAAATCAGGAACTACAACTGAACCAGCAATCGCATTTAGAGTGTTCAAAAAAATGTTAGAAGAAAAATATGGAAAAGAAGAAGCTGGGAAAAGAATTTACGCAACAACTGATAAAGCTAGAGGAGCGTTAAAAACATTGGCTGATACTGAAGGATACGAAACATTTGTTGTACCTGATAATGTAGGAGGAAGATTCTCAGTATTAACAGCAGTTGGATTATTACCGATTGCAGCGGCAGGAATAAATATTGATGAATTAATGCAAGGAGCAGCTGATGCACAAAAACAATTTGCTAATCCTAATTTAGATGAAAATGAAGCATTACAATATGCTGCAGTTAGAAACGCTTTACACAGAAAAGGGAAATCATTAGAATTGATGGTAAACTATGAGCCAAGAGTTCATTATTTTGCTGAATGGTGGAAACAATTATTTGGAGAATCAGAAGGGAAAGATAATAAAGGATTGTATCCCGCATCTGCAGACTTTTCAGCTGATTTACATTCATTAGGGCAATATATCCAAGAAGGGCAAAGAATGTTCATTGAAACAGTAATTTCTATCGGAAAACCAGAAGTTGAATATGTAATTGAAGAAGATGCAGATAACTTAGATGGATTAAACTTTATTGCAGGAAAAACATTAGACTATGTAAACAAAAAAGCAACAGACGGAGTAATGTTAGCACATATTGATGGAGGAGTTCCTCAATTAACTGTAAATATTCCTGAAGCGACACCTTATCATTTAGGATTTACATTCTATTTCTTTGAAATTGCATGTGGTGTAAGTGGATACTTATTAGGTGTAAATCCATTTGATCAACCGGGAGTGGAAGCATATAAGAAAAATATGTTTGCTTTATTAGGAAAACCTGGATTTGAAAAAGAAGCAGCAGAATTAGAAAAAAAATTAAATGAAATGAAATAGAGATAAATTGAATAAAATCAAAGGACTACATAGAAAAAGAGTATTAAAATAAGGGTAGTCCTTTTTCCCTTTATAATAAAAAAGAAAGAAGGAAAAAATATGAATAGAGAAAATTTGTGGAAATCTTATACAGAAAAAGAAAAAGAAGAAATTTTTAAATTCGCAGAAGAGTATAAAGCATATTTAGATTCAGTAAAAACAGAAAGAGAGTTCGTGACAGTAACTGAAGCTGAATTACAAAAAAATGGATTTAAAAATGTGAATGATGTAAAAGAATTAAAAAGAGGAGATAAAGTTTACTTTAACAATAGAGATAAAAATTTAGTTGCAGTTATAATTGGTGAAGATGTAAAAAGTGGAATAAATATGATTGTTTCGCATATTGATTCTCCAAGATTAGATTTAAAACCAAATCCAATAAAGGAAGATGAAGAATTTGCATTGTTAAATACACACTATTATGGTGGGATAAAAAAATATCAATGGGTTTCAACGCCTTTAGCTTTACACGGAGTAGTATTTTTATCTAATGGAGAAAAAGTTACATTGAAAATTGGTGAAAATGAAAGTGACCCAGTTTTCAGTATTCCTGACATTTTACCTCATTTAGCTTATAATGTTCAAGATGATAGAAAAGCAAGAGAAGTGATAAAAGGGGAAGAATTAAAATTATTATTTGGAAATACGCCTGTAACAGATGAAAATGCAAAACAAGCTGTAAAACAATTTATATTAGACAAATTAAGAGTAGATTATGGAATTGAGTATGATGATTTCTTTACAGCGGAAATTGAAATTGTGCCAGCAGGGAAATTAAGAGATGTTGGGTTAGATAGAAGTATGGTAGGAGGATATGGACAGGACGATAGAATTTGTGCGTATACTTCTTTGAGAGCTATTTATGAAATTGAAAATCCTAAAAAAACAATTATGGTTTATCTAGCAGATAAAGAAGAAATTGGAAGTGAAGGTTCAACGAGTTTAAAAACAACGTTACCTGAATATATTGTTGGGAAATTATTAGAACTTACTGGAGAATACAAAAATGATCAAGTTTTAAGGGAAACATTGTGGAATTCAAAAGCGTTGTCTTCAGATGTTACAGCTGGAATGAATCCGTTATTTAAGTCAGCACATGATACAGAAAATGTAGCAAGATTGTCACATGGATTGGCATTTGCTAAATATACAGGAAGTCGTGGGAAAGTTCAAGCAAATGACGCTGATGCTGAATTTTTACAAGAAATAAGAAGAAAATTTGATGAAAATAAAGTGAAATTTCAGTCAGGAGGATTTGGAAAAGTTGATGAAGGTGGAGGAGGAACAGTTGCAAAATTCTTAGCATATTATGGAATTAGAACTGTCGATGCAGGACCTGCATTACTTTCAATGCACTCTTTATTTGAAATATCATCAAAAGCAGATTTGTATGAAACATATAAAGCTTATAAAGTATTTTATGAGATATAATTGAATAATGATAAAATTTTGGAGAAAGAATGAAATATAAAGTATTAATATATAAAAATAATAAATTTTTAGCTGAAAAAATTTTGAAAAAATTTGAAGAAAATAATTATATATATAAATGGTCAAATGTAGAATCAGGAAGTTATTTTTTTGAAATAAAAGACGAAAACAATGAAGTGAGAGGTGTAACTTATACACATACAGCTCCGTTTGCTACAGATTTTGAAGCGATAGTAGAAAAAGATAGACCTCCAAAATCAATAACAGGATTTCAAAATGGAATAGATATAATTTTAACTTATTTAGAAAATGAACAAAAATTTTTATTGAAAAAAACTAAATTTTTTAAAATGAAATTAGATTTGAAGGAATTTGGATTGGAAAAAGTTGAAAAATTGGCGATAACAGGAAGTTTTAATGGATGGAAAATAGATGAAGAACCAATAAGACAAAAATCAGATAACATATATGAAATAACATTGGCTATTCCTGAAGGAGTATATGAATATAAATATATAATTGATGGAAAATGGTATCCAGAAAAAGATAATTTAAGACTAATTATTGGAGAAAATGGACAGTTGTTTCCAGAAGGGAAACTAGGAACGGGAAGTTTTGTATTTGAAGGTCTTGATAAGAATAGAGATTTGAAAGCGATAGTTCATAATAATAAGAATTTAAAATATTTCAATAAAATATCAGGAAGAGAATATGAATTTAAAATAAGAACACAAATGAATGATGTTGAAAGAGCATATATTACAATTATTTTAGATAAAGAAAATGGTTATGAAAAAGTGTATGAACTTGAAAGACATAGGGATAAAACTAATGGATTTGACTATTTTATGAGAATTATAGATTTTGGAAAAGAAGTTGATGAAATTGTATATTACTTTGTATTACAAGATGGCGGAGTAAAAGCTTATTTTGATGGTGAAACATTATCTTTTAAAGAAATAAAAAATATATTACTTGATACGAATAGTGAAGATATTCAAGTATTTAGCATTCCCGATTGGTCAAAAGAAGTAATTTGGTATAATCTTTTTCCGGATAGATTTTATAATGGAAATCATTATAACGATCCTATATTTAATGAGTTTGGACCAGAAGATTTTGAGATAAATAATCAACATGAGCAAAGATTTATTGAAAAATATAAATGGGCAAAAAATAACTATACAAAAGGGAAATTTAAAAGAAATAGATGGACTGATGATTATGGTGAAAGAGTTTCATGGGAAAAAATAGGAGAAAAAACGATTGATCATAGTTTGAAATATGCGAGAATGTATGGAGGAGATTTACAAGGAATAAAAGAAAAAATCCCTTATTTAAAAGAATTAGGGATAAATGCTATTTGGCTAAATCCTGTATTTTTCTCATATCAAAATCATAAATATGGAGCGAATGATTTTAGACATATATCTCCAGATTTTGGGACAATAAAAACGAGTGGTAGTAAACATGGAGTAGAAATTAGTAAAGATAATTTGTACGGAAATAAAAGTTATACAGATGTGTTAGGTGTTAATGCAAAAAATAGTAGTGAGTTAGAGTTGCTTGAAGTACAGTTAAAAGGCGAAAATAAATATAAAAATGGATATGGAGAAACTGAAAATCCAAGTACATGGGTTTGGACTGAATCTGATTTGATTATGGTTGATTTAATAAAAGAATTACACAAAAATGGAATAAGAGTAATTTTTGATGGAGTATTTAATCATAGTAGTGATAGGCATTGGAGCTTTAATATTGTATTGGCAGAAGGAGAAAATTCTAAATATTGTGAATGGTATAAGTTTACAGACTTTACACATCATGAACCGATAACAGATGAAATGAGTGATGAAGAAGCCTATGATACTTTAAGGAAAAATAAATCAAGAGTAAAATATAATGCTTGGGCAGGATTTAATACTTTGCCAGAATTTAATACATTTAATCAAGAATATAAAGAGTATATTTTTAATATTACTAGAAAATGGATGTATGGGCCTGATGGAGTAGAAAGTGAAAATTGGATGGATGATGATGGAATTGATGGTTGGCGACTTGATGTTCCAAATTGTCTTGAAAATCAAAATTTCTGGATTGAATGGAGAGAAGTTGTAAAAACGGCAAAAAAAGAAGCGTATATTACAGCAGAGCTTTGGGGAAATGCTTCATCAGATATAAATGATGGAAATAAATTTGATACAGTTATGAATTATGAATGGTTAAAAACGGTTATTGGCTTTTTTGTAAATCAAAGTCATGAAGGTGGAGAAAGATATAAATTGTCATCACAAGATTTCTTTAATGAATTGCGAGAAAAACGAAGTTGGTATCCTTATCAAGCTTTACAAACTTCTCAAAATTTAAACGGTTCTCACGATACCGATAGACTTTATTCAAGAATTGTAAATGATGGAATTGGAAGGAATTTAGAAGAAGGAAAACAGTTAGAAAAAGGTTATAATAGTATAAGACCTGATTTGGCATCAAATTATCATCCAAATACTTCTATTGATTGGAAAAGGAGTAGAATTAAGCCCAAAGATATTTTGAAATTAATTTCAATCTTTCAAATGACATACATTGGAGCACCGATGTTGTATTATGGAGATGAGGTTGGAATGTGGGGAGCGACAGATCCTTATTGTAGAAAGCCAATGTTGTGGGATGAATTTTTATATGATGATGAGAAAAATCCATCAATCATTAATGAGGGTGAAGTGTATTCACAAGAAGTTGATATTGAGCTATTCCAGTGGTATAAAAAACTTATTAAAATAAGAAAAGAAAATAGAGTTTTAGTTTATGGAAGATTTAATGAATTATTGGCAGATAATGAAAGAAATGTAATTGTTTATGAGAGAATATGTGAGGAAGACTCTATAATTGTTGTTTTAAATAATTCATTTGACGATATTGATAATATTGAATTTAAAACAGATTATAAAGATCAAAAATATTTGGATTTAATTTCTGGAAATATGATAAAAACTGCGACAAATGGAAGAGTTATAGTGAGTCTTGAAGCAAAAAAAGGGATGATTTTAAAAAGATGGAATAAATAAAAAATAAAAACAATCATTTAAAAGTAATGTTATTTGATTGTTTTTTATTTTGAGAAAGACATTGTAATTATATTGAAAAAATTTATATAATAGTGTA
>CALHVR010000056.1 GCA_938037005.1 uncultured Leptotrichiaceae bacterium
TTGTAAAAATATATTTTTTAGAATATAATAATTTAATAATATTAAGTTTAAAAGAGGGAAAAACTATGGAAAATAAATTATTTAAAATACATTCAGAATATAAGCCTATGGGTGATCAACCTACTGCAATAGAGAGTATAGTTAAAAATATAGAAAGGGGAGTTAAAGATCAAGTTCTTTTAGGAGTAACAGGTTCAGGAAAAACATTTACTATAGCTAATGTTATAGAAAGACTACAAAGACCTGCTTTAATAATTGCACCAAATAAAACTTTAGCAGCTCAACTTTATTCAGAGTACAAGAAATTTTTTCCTGAAAATGCAGTAGAATACTTTGTTTCATACTATGATTACTACCAACCTGAAGCCTATATAAAAACAACAGATACTTATATAGAAAAAGATTCATCAGTCAACGATGAGATAGATAAACTTCGTAATGCAGCAACAGCAGCCTTAATTCATAGAAGAGATGTTATTATTGTAGCATCTGTATCTTCTATCTATGGTTTAGGATCACCTGATACTTATAGAAAAATGACTATTCCTATAGATAAACAAACTGGTATTCAAAGAAAAGAATTAATGAAAAAATTAATTGCCTTAAGATATGAAAGAAATGATATTGCCTTTGAAAGAGGAAAATTTAGAATAAAAGGTGATGTTATTGATATCTATCCTTCATATATGAATAATGGTTATAGGCTTGAATATTGGGGAGATGATTTAGAAGAAATTTCTGAAATCAACACTTTAACTGGACAGAAAATAAAAAAGAACCTAGAAAGAATAGTTATCTATCCAGCTACACAATATTTAACAGCTGATGATGATAAAGATAGAATTATAGAAGAGATAAAAGATGATTTAAGAGTAGAGGTAAAAAGCTTTGAAGATGAGAAAAAACTTTTGGAAGCACAAAGATTAAGACAAAGAACTGAATATGATTTAGAAATGATAACTGAGATAGGTTATTGTAAAGGAATTGAAAACTATTCAAGGTATTTATCAGGTAAAAGACCTGGAGAAACTCCAGATACTTTATTTGAATATTTTCCAAAAGACTTTTTACTTTTCATAGACGAGTCACATATAACAGTACCACAAGTTAGAGGTATGTACAATGGAGATAGAGCAAGAAAAGAAGCCTTAGTTGAAAATGGTTTTAGATTGAAAGCAGCCCTTGATAACAGACCACTGAAATTTGAAGAATTTAGAGAAAAATCTAATCAGACAGTTTTTATTTCAGCGACACCAGGAGATTTTGAAGTTGAAGTTTCTGATAATAATATAGCAGAACAACTTATAAGACCGACTGGTATAGTTGATCCTGAAATAGAAATAAGACCAACTAAAAATCAAGTTGATGATTTACTAGATGAAATAAGAAAAAGAGTTGCTAAAAAAGAAAGAGTTCTAGTTACTACCCTTACAAAGAAAATAGCTGAGGAGCTTACAGAGTATTACATTGAGTTAGGTGTTAAGGTAAAGTATATGCACTCTGATATAGATACTCTAGAAAGAATTGAAATTATTAGAGCATTAAGAAAAGGTGAAATAGATGTTATTATAGGTATTAACCTTTTAAGAGAAGGATTAGATATACCTGAAGTATCTTTGGTTGCTATTATGGAAGCAGATAAAGAAGGATTTTTAAGAAGTAGAAGATCTTTAGTTCAAACTATAGGTAGAGCTGCAAGAAATGTTGAAGGTAGAGTTATTCTTTATGCTGACATTATGACAGATTCAATGAAAGAAGCTATAATAGAAACTGAAAGAAGAAGAAAGATTCAAAAGGAATATAATGTTTATAATAATATAGATCCAAAAAGTATTGTTAAAGAAATAGCTGAGGATTTAATCAATTTAGATTATGGTATTGAAGACAAGAAGTTTGAAAATGATAAAAAAGTATTTAGAAGTAAAGCAGATATTGAAAAAGAAATAACTAAACTTGAAAAGAAAATTAAAAAACTTGTAGAAGAACTTGATTTTGAACAAGCAATAGTTTTAAGAGATGAGATGTTAAAATTAAAAGAATTATTATTAGATTTCTAAAAAATAGAAAGGTTGACTATGGAACGAATAATTATGCACTATGATATGGATGCTTTCTATGCTTCTATTGAAATAAATAGAAATCCAAAATTAAAAAATAAGCCTTTAGTTGTTGGAGAAAATATTGTTACAACTGCTAGTTATGAAGCAAGAAAATATGGTATACATTCTGCAATGAAAGTTTCAGATGCTAAGTTACTCTGTCCAAAACTTATTGCTATACCTGTGGATAAAAAAGAATATATTAGAATTTCTAATGAGATTCATAACTTGATTTTAAAAATTACAAATAAAGTTGAATTTATTGCAACAGATGAAGGCTATATAGATTTAACAGGAATAGTAAAACCTGAAAATAAAAAGCAATTTGCTTTGAAATTTAAAGAGAGAATAAAAGAATTAACTAATTTAACTTGTTCTGTAGGAATGGGTTTTAATAAATTATCTGCAAAGATTGCAAGTGATATAAATAAACCTAATGGATATTTTATTTTTAAAAATAAGCAACACTTTTTGGATTATATTTATGATAAGGAACTTTCAATAATACCTGGAATTGGTAAAAAGACGAGGGAATTATTAGCAAAATACAAAGTATATAAAACGAAAGACTTGTATAAAATAAGTAAAAGTGAGCTCATTAAAAATTTTGGAAATTCACGTGGGGAGTATTTATATAATGTTGTGAGAGGAAATCATTATTCAAAAATAGAGAAAGATAAAAAAACACATTCTTATGGGCATGAAGTGACATTTTCTAGAGCCATAAATGATGAACAAGTACTTTTGAAAAGTTTAGAGGATCAAGTTATAAAATTAGTAAAAAGATTGGAAGAAAAACAGGAGTACATAAAAACGGTAACATTAAAAATAAGATATTCTAATTTTATGACATATACAAGATCAAAAACAATGAAAAATGCAACTCGAGATAAAAATGTAATATATGATATAGTTAAAGAAAATTTTGATTATTTTGAAAATAGAGATGATGTAAGATTAATTGGAGTACATTTAAGTTCAATAACGAAGAAAAAAATTGTTCAATTAACATTTGATGATTTTTTTAAAAGTATGGAAATTAAAAATGAAGATAAATAAAAATTAAAAAGGAGTAAAAATGAATTTTTATAAGAAACTAATAATAAAAATATTGGAAAAAAGTACACTTGGAGAAAATAATAAATTGTTATTAAAATTGAAATCAGGGCACGATTTAACTCAAAAAGAGCAAAGAGAATTAGAAGAATTATTTGATTCAATATTATAAAAATAAAATAAGATTGATTGACAAAGAGTTCCAGATAGTATAAACTAAAACATATAAAAACTGTTTTATACAGATAGAGAGGGAGTATGTAGTATGAATTTAGAAAATTTAATAAAAAATGATAAAGTGTTTTATTACTTTAGTGAGTTATCAAAAATTCCTAGAGGTTCAAGAAAAGAAAAACAAGTAAGTGATTGGTTAGTAAAATTTGCGAAAGATAGGAAATTAGAAGTAAAACAAGATGAAAAAAATAATGTTTTAATTGTAAAACCAGCAACTGAAGGATATGAAGAATATGCTCCATTAATTTTACAAGGACATATGGATATGGTTTGGGAAAAAAATAAAGAAACAGTATTTGATTTTGAAACACAAGGAATTGAATTATTATTACAAGATGGATTTTTAAAAGCTAATGGGACAACATTAGGGGCAGATAACGGAATTGCGGTTGCCTATATTTTAGCTTTATTAGACAGAAATGATTTGAAACATCCTGAAATAGAAGCGATAATTACAGCAGATGAAGAAGATGGAATGACGGGAGTTTATGGACTTGATTATAGTTGGTTTAATGGAAAAGCATTAATTAATTTAGATACAGAAGAATATGGAGAAGTGTATGTAAGTAGTGCTGGAGGAGCTAGAACGAGAACTTATTTTAATTATGAAGGAGAAAAATTAGATTCTAAATATACTCCAATTTCTATTGAAGTTAAAGGACTTTCAGGAGGACATTCTGGAGCTGAAATACATTTAGGCTTAGGAAATTCAAATAAAATATTAGGTGAAGTGTTAAGACATTTATCTTTAAAATATAATTTTGTATTAAATCATATTGATGGTGGAGATAAAGTAAATGCAATTCCGAGAGAATGTATTGTAAATATTGGATTAAATTTAGATGGAGATAAATTTGAAGATGTTGAAAAATTAGTGAAATTAGCATTTGAAAATGTAATAAAAGACTTTAAAGTTATAGATAAAAATCCTTTAATTGAAGTGAAAAAAATTAGTGAAAATGATTTTGCCGGAAGTAAATTAGTGATAAATGAAGTGGCTACAAAACAATTTTTAGGATTTTTAAATGAAGCACCGAATGGAGTGCTTGCAATGAGTAAAAACATTGAAGGGCTAGTAGAAACATCAATAAATATTGGGGTTATTAAGACAGTATTTGAAGGAAATAAGATAAAAATAAAAATAAAAACATTGCCTAGAAGCTCATCAAATGCAGCTTTAGATAAACTGTTAGAAGATGTTGTAATTTTATCAAAAAAATATGGAGCAGAAGGAATTGTAGATTCACATTATCCGTCATGGGAATATAAAGAAAATTCACCTATAAGAGACATTGTAACAAAATCTTTTGAAGAAATAACAGGAGAAAAAGCTAAAATAAAAGCGATTCATGCAGGTTTAGAGTGTGGAATATTTGCTGATAATTTAAAAAATCTTGACGTTGTATCAATTGGACCTAATATTTATGGAGCTCATACGCCTGAAGAAAGAATGGAAATTGAATCAGTTGGAAAAACATGGAAATTATTATTGAAAGTTTTAGAAAATTATAATGTAAAATAGTCCAAAATAGGAGAGAAAATGGACAATAAACAAGAAAAATTAAAAGTAAGTGAAATTATAATCGTTGAAGGAAAAGATGATATAACAGCATTGAAAAGAGTTGTAGATGCTCATATTATCGCATTGAATGGTTTTTCAGGAATAAATAAAAAAACTATAGATAGATTAATTGAATTATCAAAAAAAAACGAAATGATTTTATTAACAGATCCAGATTTTGCGGGGAAAACGATTAGAAAAAAAATATCGCATTATATCCCTAAAATCAAACATGCATTTATTCCAAGAAATGAGGCTATGAAAACTTATTCCGATAAGATAAATATTGGAGTAGAGAATGCAAATGATAGCAGTATTTTAAAAGCACTGAAAAATATAGTTACTTTGAAAAGTGAAAGTGAAACGCAAGCTGAAATGTTTAATATTTCAGATTTATTAGATAATGGTCTTTCAATTGGAACAAATGCGAAAGAAAAGCGAATAATATTGGGAGATATTTTGAAAATAGGATATTATAATTCAAAACAACTTTTAAATGCGTTAAATTCTTTTAATATAAGTAGAGATGATTTTGAGGAAGCGATAAACAAAATAAATAGCATAATAAAATAATTAATTTGTAAAAATTTTGGAAATCATAAAGGTATGAGTAAAGGAGGAAAAATGATAAAAAGAACGATAGTTATCGCATTTTCTATTTTAGCTTTGGGAATTTACGCGAATAAAGTAGAAAAGAAATTTCCAATGAGTGAAAAAAATAGCGAAAAAGTTATTCGAGATAAAACAAAGATGGATAAAACAGGAGAAAATGACAACTTAAATTCAAAATATTTAGTGTGTCTTGATCCGGGGCATCAATTAAGAGGAAATTCAGGTTTAGAAGAACAAGCACCTGGTAGTAATGTGAAAAAGGTAAAAGTATCGTCGGGAACACAAGGTGTTACAACGAAGATTCCGGAGTATAAGTTAACATTGGATATAGGTCTAAAAGTAGAAAAAGAGTTGTTGAGTAGAGGTTATAATGTTTATATGACTCGTCGTGTAAATGAAGTAAATATAAGTAACAAAGAAAGAGCGATAGATACAAATAATAGAGGATGTTCAGTGTATTTAAGATTGCACGCAGATGGGAGTGCTAATAAAAGTATGACAGGAGCTTCTGTTTTAACATCATCAAAAAATAATAAATATACAGTTAAAGTACAAAAAAGTAGTGAGGAATTTTCAAGAATATTATTAGATGAATTTGTAAAAGTGACAGGAGCTAAAAATAGAGGAATACAATATAGAGATGATTTGACGGGGACAAATTGGTCAACAGTTACAAATTCATTGATTGAAATGGGATTCATGTCAAATAGTGAGGAAGATGTAAAAATGTCGCAACCAGAGTATAAAGAGAAAATGGTAAAAGGAATTGCGAATGGAATTGATAAATATTTGAGAGGATTGAAGTAGAAAAGATTGAAAGATAAAAAAGAGGATTTTAATTCCTCTTTTTTTTGTGAAAATAATTTATAAATAAAAATAGAAAATATGGTATAATAAAGAAAACAAAAAGTATAGAGGTAAAAATGCAAGATAAATTTAATTTGACAAGAGAACAAAATATATTTTTGGCAAAAAAAGTATTAACATCATCAGTTTACAATGCAGCGAAATTGGAAGGATTGAATACGACATATGTTCAAACAGAAAAAATATTGAATGGTATAAATGATGGAAATGTATCTTTAGATGATGTTAGAACTATTTTAAATTTAAAAGAAGCATGGAAGTATATTTTAAAAAATTTAGATAAAAAATTAAATGTTGATTTTATATGTAATGTAAATAAAAGAGTGTCAGCAAATGAAAGTCTTGATTGGGGAGTAATAAGATATGGAAATGTTGGAGTAAGATTGGTAAATGGAGAAAGGTTTGAGCCAAAAATTCCTGAAATAGAAAAAGTGACACAAAAATTATTTGAAATAAATGAAATAGAAAATATAACAGAAAGAGCATTAACATATTATTTATGGGCAATTAAAAGTCAACTTTTTTGGGATGGGAATAAAAGAACAAGTAATATTGTAGCAAATGCTATATTAATTTCTAACGGAAAGGGAATATTGAATATTGAAGAAAAAGATTTAGAAGAATATAACATAAAATTATCCAAATATTATTTAAGTGGAAATAAAGATGAAATGATGAGATTTTTATATGATAAAGCGATTGAGGGAATGACAATAGATAGGGAAATAGAAAAGAAAAATAAATTTAGAAAAGAGAAAAAATAAAAATAGTAAAAAGAGAGGTAAAAAAATGAAAAAAATGATAATAGGAATGTTATTGACAGGAGTGTTGTTATCGGCAAAAGATATAAAAAATCATAAAACATATAGAAATAAAATAACTGGAAATAGAACAATAAAAACAAAAAAAATTATGAAAAATGAAGATAAAAATATGGAAAATGTTAAAAGTGGAGATGCAGAGCTTATAGAGGGATTATCAACAGAAGTAAGACCACAAGATGATTTTTATAAGTATGTAAATAAAAAATGGTTAGAAAAAACGAAAATACCCGGAACAAAATCATCTTGGAGTAATTTTGTTGTACTATCTGAACAAAATCAAGAATTTTTAAAAAATTTAATAAAAGAATTAAAAAATAAAAAAGATATTCCGCAAGATAGTGATGAAGCTAAAATTTTAACAATATATGAGATGTATAATAATGTAGAAAAAAGAAATAAAGAGGGAATTGAACCAATAAAATCAGTTTATAATGATATAGAAAATTTAAACAATATTGATGATTTACAAAAATATATAATAAAAGTAGGAAAAGAAGGAATAGGATTATTTTATGATTGGGGTGTGTCAGGAGATTTGAATGATTCTGTAAATAATGCTGTATATTTAGGTAATGCTAATTTAGGACTTTCAAAAGATTATTATCAAAAAGATACTCCAGAAAATAGAGAAATAATAAAAGAATATAAAAAATATATTGCGAGTATGTTGACTTATTTAAACGAGAAAGATGTAAAAAATAAAGCTGAGAAAATATTTGAATTTGAAAAAATGATAGCTCAAAATTTATTAACGAATGAAGAAGAATATGATGTAGAAAAATATAATAATGTAAGAACATTGGAAGAGTTAAAAAGTATAGTAAAAAATATAGATATAAGTAAATATTTGAATGAAGTGGGAGTGAAAACTGATAAAGTTATAATTAATGAAATAAAATATTATGAAAATTTAGATAAAATTTTAAATGATAAAAATATTGATGTTATAAAAGATTATTTAAAATTCCATTTGATAAATGGAACTTCAAATATTTTAAGTGAAGATTTAGGGCAAAAAAGTTTTGATTTTTATGAAAAATATTTAGAAGGAACAAAGGAAAGAGAAAATTTAGAAAAAAGAACATTAGCTTTTGTTGATGGAGTTTTTGGAGATATGATAGGAAAGGTTTATGTTGAAAAATATTTTTCTGAACAATCTAAACAAAACGCGATAGAAATGGTGGATTATATTAAAAAAGCATTTAAAAATAGAATTGAAAATTTAGATTGGATGAGCCAAGAAACAAAAAATAAAGCATTAGAAAAATTAAGTAAATTTACTGTAAAAATAGGATATCCAGATAAATGGGAAGATTATAGTAAAATTAAATTAAATAAAAATTTATCGCTTTATGAAAATTTGAGAATAATTGGAAAAGTAAATTATGAAAAAGAATTAAAAAAAGTAGGGAAACCAGTAGATAAAAAAGAATGGTTTATGACAGCACATGAAATAAATGCATATTATGCACCAAATCAAAATGAGATAGTTTTTCCAGCAGGAATTTTACAATATCCATTTTATAATTATGAAAAATTAGGAGTAGGAGCTAATTTTGGTGGAATTGGAGCAGTAATTGGTCATGAAATGACACATGGTTTTGATGTTTCTGGTTCAAATTACGATGGAGATGGAAATATAAACGATTGGTGGACAAAAGAAGATAAAATGGACTTTGAGAAAGCAACAAAAGGATTAGAAGATGAATTTTCGACATATTCAGTAGCTAAAGGGATAAATGTAAATGGGAAATTTACATCAACTGAAAATACTGCAGATTTAGGAGGGGTAAATATTTCGTATGATGCTTTAGAAATGTATCTTAAAGAGCATCCTGAAAAAAATATAAAAGAAGGAGAATTTACACAAAATCAATTATTCTTCTTAAATTATGCTAGAATTTGGAGAGAAAAAGCAACTCAAGAATCTTTAATAAATCAAGTAAAAACAGATCCACATTCACCGTCTATATTTAGAGTGAATGGTATATTAAAAAATGTAGATGCATTCCATAAAGTCTTTAATACAAAAGCAGAAGATAGACTGTATAAGAAAGAAAAAAATAGAATAAGAATTTGGTAATGAAACAGCTAAGTTGATTTATACAGGAGAAAATTATGTATGAGCTAAACATCAAAACTAAAAAAAAAATTGGAATAGGAAAAGCACATAGTAAAATAATATTGATGGGAGAACATTCTGTAGTTTATGGTTATCCTGCTATAGCAATTCCGTTAAAAGAAATTAAAACGATATGTAAAATAACTAAAAGTAATAAAAAATTGGAATTTAATTATAATGATACACTTTCAATGGCAGTTTATTATGCTTTAAAATATATAAAAATACGAAATGCGTATATAAAATATGAAGTGGATTCGGAGATTCCTTCACGTCGTGGCATGGGATCTTCAGCTGCAGTAAGTATAGCTGCAATTAGAAGTGTATTTGATTATTATAATCAAAAACTAACATATAAAATATTAACGTATCTTGTGAATAAAGCGGAAAAAGTTGCACATGGGAATCCGAGTGGACTTGATGCTAAAACTTGTATGAGTAATAAGGCAATAAAATTTATTAAAAATAAGGGACTAAGTATGATTGACTTAGACTTGAACGCTTACCTTTTGATTGCAGATACTGGAATTTACGGACAAACAAAAGAAGCTGTAGAAAAAGTGAAAGAATTAGGTGAAAAAGCGATCCCAATATTCGGGAATATAGGACTTTTTACAAATGAAGTTGAAAAAAATATAAGAGAAAAAAATTTGAAATTAATTGGAGAAAATATGACGAATGCACACGAAGAGTTGAAAAAACTAGGTGTAAGTTGTAAAAAATCTGATAACTTCGTTGAAAAGGCGATAGAAAATGGAGCGTTAGGAGCTAAAATGTCAGGAGGAGGACTTGGAGGATGCGTTATCGTTTTAATTGAAAATGAAGAAAAAGTCAAAAAAATAAAAGAAAAATTAAAAAAATTAGGAGCAGTTAGGATATGGATAGAAAAACTGTAGAAAAAGTAAAATCTTATGCAAATATTGCAATTATAAAATATTGGGGGAAAGAGAATGCAGAAAAAATGATTCCCTCTACAAGTAGTATTTCGTTAACGCTTGAAAATATGTTTACAGAAACAGAGATTAGTTTTGTTAGTGATGAAGAGTCAAGAAAGATATTAGAAAATGTTGGAGAAAATGAAAGCGGAGATTTATTTTATTTGAATGGAGAATTGCAAGATAAAGAGCAAAGAGATAAAATTTCAAAAGTTATAGATTTATTTAGAGAAAATAGAGAGAAAAAAGTAAAAATAAGTACTATAAATAATATGCCGACAGAGGCGGGATTATCTTCTAGCTCAAGTGGTTTGTCTGCAACAGTTTTAGCTTGTAATAAATTATTTAAAACAAATTATACAAAAAAAGAATTAGCTCAAATTGCAAAATTTGCTTCAGGTTCTTCTTCAAGAAGTTTTTTTGGTCCCATATCTGCTTGGGACAAAGAAACAGGAGAAGTTTACGAAGTGAAAACAGACTTAAAATTAGCGATGATAATGTTAGTTTTGAACGGAGAAAAGAAAATATTATCAAGCAGAAATGGTATGAAACTTTGTACTGAAACATCAACAAATTTTGCTGAATGGGTAGAGCAATCAAAAATAGATTTTGTTAATATGAAACAATATTTACTTGAAAATAATTTTGAAAAAGTGGGAGCTTTAACAGAAGAAAATGCACTTAAAATGCATTCAACTACAAAAACAGCAAATCCTCCATTTAGTTATTTAACAGAACAGTCATTTGAAGCGATGAAATTTGTGAAAACATTGAGAGAAAATGGTGAAAAATGTTATTTTACAATGGATGCGGGGCCTAATGTAAAGGTCATGTGTCTTGAAGAAGATTTAGAAAGATTGAGTAAAATTTTTGAAGAAAAATATAAAATTATAGTATCAAAAACTATAAAATTATAGAGCAAGGAATAAAAATGAAAAAAAATCAAATAAAAAAAGTAAGAACATGCGGAAAACTTTATGTTGGAGGAGAGTATGCCGTTTTATTTGAGGGACAAAGTGCAATAATAAAAAATATAAATATTTTCATGTATGGAGAAATATTTTTTTCGAGTGAATATAAAATAAAATCTGATATGTTTGATTATAGTGTAAATTTAGAGAGTGATAAAAATTATTCTTTGATTCAGGAAACTATTATTGCAATGAATGAATATTTATTAAAAAAGGGACAAAAAATTCAACCATTCCATCTTGAAATAACAGGTAAAATGGAGAAAAATGGGAAAAAATATGGAATTGGATCTAGTGGAAGTGTTGTAGTTTTAACGGTTAAAGCGATAAATGAGCTTTATAATTTGAATTTGACGAAAGATATGCTTTTTAAACTTGCAACTTATGTTTTATTAAAAAGAGGAGATAATGGCTCTATGGGCGATATAGCTTGCATTTCTTATGAAAATTTAATAATATTTTGTGGATTTGATAAAAATAAAATTCGAGAAGATATAAAAAAAATGGATATGCTTGATGTTTTAAATGAAAATTGGGGTTATAAAATTGAGGAAATAAATTGTAATATTAATTGTGAATTTTTAGTAGCTTGGACGAAAGAGCCTTCAATTTCAAGCGAAATGATAAAGAAAGTAAAAGCTAAAATAGATAAAAATTTTTTAGAAAAAACAGAAAAAAATGTACTTGAATTGAAAAAAGCTTTTGAAAATGGAGATAAAAGTCAAATAATTGAAAATATAAAAAATATTGGGAGTTTATTATATAAATTAGATAAAGATATCTATAATGAAAAAATAAAAAATATTGTGGAAAGTCAAATAGATTTAGAAATTATAGCTAAAAGCAGTGGAGCAGGTGGTGGAGATTGTGGAATAGCAATTTCTTTTAATGAAAATCATACGAAAATAATTGAAAAACGATGGTCGGAACGTGATATAGAAGTACTTTATAAAGAAAAAATGAGAAGTAATAATTAGTAAAAAATATTATTTATAAAATAAAATTTTGATACAAAATTAGAGGTAAAAATGGAAAAAAATTTTTTGATAGATAGTGAAAGAAAGAACGATCATATAAAATATGCTTTAAAATATGAAAGTCCGTATAATAGTTTTGATGAAATTGAGTTAATTCATACATCAATACCAAAATATAATTTGAATGAAATTGATTTAAGTACAAAATTTGCAGGATATAAATTTGAATACCCTTTTTTTATAAATGCAATAACGGGAGGAAGTGAAAAAGGGAGAGAAATTAATAGAAAACTTGCAAAAATAGCCAATGAAACAGGAATTTTATTTGTAACAGGGTCGTATAGTGCAAAATTAAAAAATCCAAAGGATGATTCATTTGAAATTGTTAAGCGAGAAAATAAAAATCTTTTACTTGGAACAAACATTGGAATTGATAAAGGTTATGAGGCTGGAATAAAAGCAGTTGAAGATTTACAACCTTTATTTTTACAAATTCATGTTAATTTAATGCAGGAACTTATAATGCCTGAAGGTAGTAAGAATTTTAGCGAATGGGGAATTAATTTAGAAAAATATGTAGATAAGATACAAAAAGAAAGAATGATACCGTTAATTTTAAAAGAAGTAGGTTTTGGAATGGATGCCAAAACTATTCAAAAAGCTACAAACATTGGGGTAAAAACTTTTGATATAAGTGGACGAGGAGGGACAAGTTTTTCATATATAGAGAATATGAGAAATGTAAGAAAAGGTCGTTTTGATTATTTGAATACTTGGGGACAAAGTACAGTAGTTTCACTTCTTGAAGCACAAAAATATATGGATAAAGTGGAAATAATTTCAAGTGGCGGTGTTAGAAATCCTTTAGATATAATAAAATCTTTAGTTTTAGGAGCTAAAGCTGTTGGACTATCAAGGACTATGCTTGAATTAGTTGAAAAATATGATGTTAATGAAGTTATAGAAATTATAAATGAATGGAAATGTGAACTTAAAATGATGATGTGTGCATTGAATTGTAAACAAATAAATGATTTACAAAAAGTTAGATATATTTTATATGGAAAAGTTAAAGATTATATGGAACAATTTTGAAAAATATTAAATTAAAAATATTAGTGGGATTATGATACAATTATAAATAAAAGATTGATAATTTTGTGAATTTATTATATAATGATATGAAATTAAAACAAAATTTGAGGAGAAAATATATATGAAAAAAATAGGAATTTTATTAGTAGCTTTAACAATATTTAATACAGGATATGCGGTAACGAACGATGCTAAAAAGGTGCCGTTTACATTTAATGGATATATCCCAACTTCTGAAGCTACAGTAAGTCAAATCGCACAAACTAAAGTTTTAGATGGATCGACAATTTCGTATCCATTATTTAGTGGAAATTCTACTATTACAAAAGATATGAATAAAGAGATGGAAAAATTTATATCACAATATAAAGGAGATAAAAATAAAACTTATAATTTAACTTATACAGTTGAAAGTAATAATGCTTCATTTATAAGTATATTGTTCACAATTATTGAAAAAGATATGAAAAAAAATGAAGTAACGACATTATACGATGCAATTACGTTTAATGTAAAGAACGGATTATCATTAGAGTTGAAAGATCTTTTTGTACCCGGATATGATGCAGCTTTAAAATCACAAGTTATTGACAAATTTAGACAATTTGGATTTACGACTATTGATACTAAAAAATATAAATTTGATGGTTTAGTAAAAAAACAAAAATTTTATTTAGAAAATGATGCTATTGTGTTAATTTTTAATAAAGATGAAGCAACTACATTTGGAACAGAACAAGCGTTTATTCCATTCATTATTACTGATTTAATCGGGATAATAAAATAATAAAATAACACTTAAATTTTAAAACTAGAGTATGTTGTTAAAAAGACATACTCTTTTATTTACTATTTTATAAAAATATGTTAAAATAAAATTAATAAATAGGAGGTGTTAATTTTATGAGAAATACAAAGTGGAATTTAAAACCTATTCCACGTGATAAAGATATTAAAATTGGGGATATTCCGATTGATAACGATGTTTTAAAAATTCTTTATTCAAGAGGAATAAAAACAAAAAAAGAGATTTATAATTTTTTAAATCCTAAACTGGATAATTTGGGGAATCCTTATGACTTACAGGATATGGAAAATGCTATTAAAATAATAACAGAAGCAGTAAAAGAAAATAAAAATATTTGGATATATGGAGATTATGATGTGGATGGAATTACCTCGACATCAATTTTGTATTTAAGTTTAAAGGAAATAGGAGCAAAAAATATCAATTTTTATATTCCTATAAGAGATGAAGGATATGGATTAAATAATGAAGCGTTAAAAAAAATAAAAGATGCAGGCGGAGATTTAGTAATAACGGTTGATTGCGGAATTGTTTCATTTAATGAAATTGAATTTGCAAATAGTATAAATTTACCGATAATAGTGACGGATCATCACAATTTACAAGGGAAAAATGTACCAAAAGCATTGGCAGTTATAAATCCTAAAAGAAAAGAAAATAAATTTAAAATAGATTTTTTAGCTGGAGTTGGGACAATTTTCATGGTAATTCTGGCATTATTTGAGTTTTATGGAAAAAAACAAGAGGCATATAAATATTTAGATTTAGTTTCGATAGGAACGATAGCTGATATAGTCCCACTTTTAGAAGATAACCGTATTTTTGTGAAGCATGGATTAGATATGTTACCATTTACTAAAAATAAAGGACTTTCATATCTGTTATATAAATTATTTAAAAATAATGATATACCTAAAACGGAGTATTCAACATATGATATAGGATTTATAATTGCTCCAGTATTTAATGCTGCCGGAAGATTAACAACAGCAAAAACAGTTGTGACATTATTAATTTCTGATAATATGCGTGAAATTGAAGCGATTGTAGCTGAACTTATAAATAGAAATTTTGAAAGAAAAGAATTACAAAATAATATAATTGAAATGGTTGAAAAAAATATTCAAGAAAAAAAACTTAATGAAGATTTTATAATTGTAGATTATTCACCACAATATCATCACGGAGTTATTGGGATTGCAGCTTCAAAAATAGTAGATAATTATTATAAACCTGTTATAATTATGGAAGAAAAGGCTGATGAAGGCGTGGCAGTTGGATCATGTAGAAGTATTGAAAATTTTAATATTTTAGAAGCACTTCAATCAATGCCAGAGTTATTTCTAAAATTTGGTGGACATTCAGGAGCAGCAGGTTTCACAATTCCTACAAAAAATATAGAATTATTTAAGAAAAAAGTAAATGATTTTGCACGAAAAAAATTAACAGAAAAAGATTTTATAAGAAAAATAAATATTGATAAACAAATTCCAATACAAAAAATATCGTATGAATTTTTTAAAACAATGGAATTATTAAAGCCATTTGGTTTTGGGAATCCGAGTCCTACTTTTTTAACAAGAGGAGTATTACTTGAAAATGTAAGGTATATCGGTGAAAATAAAAATCATATAATGTTTGATTTTAAGCAAAAAGGATTTCATAATAGAAATGCTGTTTGGTTTGGATCAGGAGAATATTTTAGAGAAATAAATAATAATTTATTTTATGATATTGTATTTAAGCTAAAAGTTGAAGAATATCAGGGGAAATTATATACGAAAGTATATATAGATGATATAAAAAAATCAGATTTGAAAAATGATACATTTAACTTCTATCATTCATTATATTCTACAACATTTCCTCTTCGTTCAATTTTTCAAACAAATTTAGAAGTAAACGAAAATATTCAAATTACTATAAAAAAAGAATTTGATCAGTTGGCATTATTTCAAGGAAGGAAATTTATAGGAAGGCTTGACTATAATATTTCAAATTTACTTATATTATTAAATGAAAATTATAATTGGAATTTTAAAATAGAAATTGAGAAATTATCAAGAAATAAAAATGGAATAGATGTAGAAATTATATTAAAAAGAGATTATGATTTTATTTGTTATGACTATACAGAAATAGGTGTTTTCAGTAAGATTAAAAAATTTATTTTAGGTAATATGGAGTATAATTCTAAAGAAAAAGAAATATTATCTACATTTATTAAAGAGAGTAAAAATTTATTTGTAGTAAATTATTTCAAAAAAAATTATATTAATTCAAGTTTAGAAAATATATTATTAACGTTAGGAATATATTTTAAAGGAAACACAGGTAAAAAATGTGAAATTATTTTAAATAATATTAAAGATTTTCCATATAATAATTCGTTTATAAAAAATTATTTTGACATTAATACAAAATATAAAAAAAATGAAAATTATAGTTTTACAATTTTTTGGATAAATAATTTTAATGAAAAACTTGCAAACATAATAAAAAAAGATTTTATGAAATCAAATAAAAAATTTGCTATTATAATGAATAATAAAGAAAATAAAGACTTTAATTTTTCAGAATTTAATTTAAAAATATTAAAAATTTTTGAAAACATAAAAGTTATAGATAATACAATAGAAATACCATCAAATGTTGTATTTTTAGAAAAATTATCAAAAGACGAAATAAAAAGCAAAAAATATTTATACAAAATATTTACCGATAAAAGAAAAAATTAAATTGAAAAAATTATTAACTAATAATGAAATCATATCTTCGGATAGTAATATTTATGAAATTTTATGAGAAAAGAGGCAAATGAAATGTTGTTCCCTAAAGAATTAAAAATAGAAGATAAAGTTTTTTTGTTATGTTTATCATCAGCAATGAATCCTGATAATGTGGAAAAGTGTGTGAAAAAAATAGAAGAATTGGGTTATATACCAATTTTGGGCGAAAGTGTAAAAAGTAACTATGGCGGATATATGGCAGGGAGTATAGAAACGAGATTAAATGATTTACATACCGCTTTTAGTCGTGAAGATGTAAAGGCTATAATTTGTATGAGAGGGGGCTTTTCTTCAGGACAATTATTAGATAAAATTAATTATGATTTGATAAGAAAAAATCCTAAAATTTTTGTAGGTTATAGCGATGTTACTAATTTACATATAGTTTTAAATCAAAAATGTAATTTAGGAACATATCACGGGCCTATGGTTGAGTCGAATATGATAAATGATTTTAATGAATATACAAAAAATGATTTTTTAAAAGCAATAAAAATGAAAAAATGGAAGTACGAAGAGCCAGAAAATATACCATTAAAAATTTTGAAAGAAGGTTCAGAAAATAAAATAGAAGGAATTATAACAGGGGGAAATTTATCTTTAATTGTTACAACTTTAGGGACTGAAAATGAAATTGATACCCGAAATAAAATTTTATTTTTAGAAGATATTTCTGAAGAAATAGGGCGACTTGATAGAATGCTTACACATTTAAAATTAGCAGGTAAATTAGAGGATTGTAATGGAATTATTTTAGGAAATTTTGACGATTGTAGCAATCGTTATGAACCGAGTTATACTTTTGAAAAAATGATAAAAGACTTTTTTAGGGATTATAATAAATGTGTTATTTATGATTTTGAATCGGGACATAAAAAGCCTAATATGGCTACAATTCCACTTGGAGCAAAATGTAGTATTGATATTGAAAAAAAAGAAATAATGTTTGAGAAAGAAGTGATTGAGTGATGTTTTTTGATATGCATATGGATATTTGGACTAATGCAACATGGGAATACGAAAAAGGTGATAAAGATATAATTAGAAAAAAATTTAAAAATAAATTTACAGAAGGAAATATGTTGGGTGGAATTTCTGTAATTTGGCTTGATGATTATGAAAATCCTGAAGCTAGATTCCAAAAAATGTTGAGAGTTGCAAGTGAAGAAGCTTATCATAGTAGAGATTTTATAAAAATTGTAAAAGAAGTAGATGATTTTGATAAAGCACAAAAAGAAAATAAATTTGCAATTGTTTTTGGAATTGAAGGACTTGCTGGAATTGGTAAAAATATTGATTACCTTTATCAACTAGAGCGAATGGGAGTTCGTCATATTGGACTTACTTGGAATGAAACGAATGATATTGCGACAGGTCAAAGTGGAGACAGAGAAAGAGGGATTACCGAGCTTGGTAAAGATGCAATAAAAATAATGGAAGAATTAAAAATTATGATGGATGTATCTCATGCGAATGATAGAAGTTTTTGGGATATGGTAAAATATGCAAAAAAACCATTTTTTGCAAGTCATTCAAATGCTAGAAGTCTTTGTCCGAGCATGAGAAATTTAACAGATGATCAACTTTTAGCAATTAAAGATGTAAATGGGTTAGTTGGTATGAATGCTTATCATAATTTTGTAAGTCAAAATGAAAATGAAAAAACATTAGATCATTTATTAAATCATCTTGAATATGTGGCAGAAAAAGTGGGAATAGACAAAGTTGGGTTTGGATTTGATTTTGCAGATTATTATGAAAAAGAAACGCCTGAAAAAGGAGATTTAATAAATTTAAGGGATGCAAGAGATTTGAATAATATTGTAAAAGCTTTAAAAAATAGAGGATATTCGCAAGAAGATATAGATAAAGTTACTTACAAAAACTTTATTGAATTTATGAGAAGAGTTAGAGCGTAAAAGTAGAAAAGAGGAAAAATATGAAAAAGAAACCATTAATAGGGATAACATCATCACATGAACATAATCCAGATGTTTTAGATGCTCATAAAACGAGTGTATCTTTAGATTACAGTAAAGCGATTATTGAAGCAGGGGGAATACCTGTTGTTTTACCTAATCATGATAATATTGAAGTAATTAGAGAGTTAGTTGGGCATTTAGATGGATTGTTACTTTCGGGAGGTGTAGATCCAGATCCGGTACTTTATGGTGAAGATTGTTTGCAAAATATGGGAAGTATGCAACCTGAAAGAGATAAATTTGAATATTTGTTATTGGCAGAATTTGAAAAAATAAAAAAACCAATTTTAGGAATATGTCGTGGATTGCAATTAGCAAATATTTATTATGGTGGAACTCTATATCAAGATATTTCTTATGTTGGAACTAAAATTCAACATAAGCAAAAATGGCAATTAGATATAGCGACACACGATGTTGACATTTTAGGGAAAGATCATGTTTTTTATGAAATATTTGGAGAAAAAACGAGAGTAAATTCATTTCATCACCAAATGATAAAAGATTTAGCACCGAATATTACACCGATTGCGAAATCAAAGGATGGAATTGTAGAAGCTTTTCAAATAAAAGATTACCCATTTTTTTATGCGACTCAATGGCATCCAGAGATGATGTCTGTAAGAGGAAATGAAAAAATGAAAAAAATATTTGAGAAATTTGTAGGGGAATGTAGAGGTTAAAATTTGTATATTAAAACATTAAAATAAAAAAGATTAATTTATAATGAATAACTTAAAGTGATTAAATATAAAGATAAAAGGGTTTTTATATACAAATATATAATCGAGAAATACAATAAAAATCTTGACTATATTTAAAAATGATTGTATTATTATAGTAAGAAAAGATATAATTGTAAATACAAAAAAGGAATGAGAGAAATAATGGGCAAGATAATGAAAACAATGGATGGAAACCAAGCAGCGACACATGCGGCTTATGCATTTTCAGAGCTAGCAGGTATTTATCCAATAACACCATCATCCGGAATGGCAGAATATACGGATGAATGGGCCTCAAAAGGTAAATTAAACTTGTTTGGAGCTCCAGTAAAAGTAATAGAAATGCAGTCGGAAGCTGGTGCAGCAGGTGTTATACATGGAGCACTTCAAGCAGGGGCGTTAACAACAACTTTTACAGCTTCACAAGGATTGCTTTTAAAAATACCGAATATGTACAAAATTGCTGGGGAATTATTGCCGGGAGTGATGCATGTTGCGGCAAGATCAATTTCAACTCAAGCATTATCAATATTTGGTGATCATCAAGATATATATGCAGCAAGAATGACTGGCTGGGCTATGTTAGCAACAGGATCAGTTCAAGAGGTTATGGATTTGGCTGGAGTTGCACATTTGGCGGCGATCAAATCTAGAATACCGTTTATGCATTTTTTTGATGGATTTAGGACATCACATGAAATGAATAAAATTGAAGTTCTTGATTATGAAGTATTTGATAAATTGTTGGATAAAAAAGCAGTTCAACGATTTAGAGAAAATGCTTTAAATCCAGAAAAACCAACAACTAGAGGTACTGCACAAAATGATGATATTTACTTTCAAGCAAGAGAAGTTCAAAATAAATATTATGATACAGTTCCTGATATTGTAAACTATTATATGCAAGAAATTTTAAAAGAAACAGGAAGAAACTACGCTCCATTTACATATTATGGAGATCCTGAAGCTGAAAGAGTAATAGTTGCAATGGGATCAGTTACAGAAACAATAAGAGAAACGGTAGATTTTTTAGCAAAAAAAGGAATAAAAGTAGGACTTTTATCAGTTCATTTGTATAGACCGTTTTCAGAAAAATATTTTTTTGATGTAATGCCAAAAAGTGTAAAGAAAATTGCTGTACTTGATAGAACAAAAGAACCTGGAGCTTTAGGGGAACCACTTTATTTAGATGTAAGAGCATTGTATTATGATAAAAAAGATGCACCGATAATTGTCGGTGGTAGGTATGGATTGTCGTCAAAAGATACGACATCAGATCAAATTATTGCAGTATTTAAAAATTTGGCACAGCCTGAGCCTAAAAATCATTTTACGATAGGAATTGTAGATGATGTGACATTTACTTCACTTCCACTTGAGGATAGTGTATTTACAGGGAATGAAGATGTTACAGCTTGTCTATTTTACGGAATTGGATCTGATGGAACAGTAGGTGCGAGCAAAAATGCAATAAAAATTATAGGCGATAATACAGATATGTATGCACAAGCATATTTTTCATATGATTCAAAAAAATCAGGTGGTGTAACAAGGTCGCATTTAAGATTTAGTAAAGATCCAATACGATCGACATATTTAGTAACGAAGCCAACATTTGTTTCATGTGCAGTTCCAGCATATTTGGGGAAATATGATATGATTTCTGGACTTGTAAAGGGTGGAACATTTTTATTAAACACAATTTGGGATAAAGAAAAATTAATAAAAAATATACCAAATGAAATAAAAAGAGAGTTAGCTATAAAAGGTGCAAAATTTTATGTAATAAATGCAACAAAATTAGCTAAAGAAATAGGACTTGGAAATAGAATAAATACAATTATGCAATCTGCTTTCTTCTATTTAACGAATATTATTCCATATGAAGAGTCAAAACAATATATGCGTGATTTTGTAGAAAAAACATATAGTAGAAAAAGTCGTGAAATTATTGAACAAAACTGGACGGCAATCGAGAGAGCAGTTGAGGAATTAGAAGAAATATTTGTTGATCCTGAATGGAAATATTTACCAATTAATGAAGAAATAATCAATAAAGAGAAAACGGAGTTTATGAAAAGAATTGGAGATCCGATGAATGCGTTAAAAGGTGATGATTTACCTGTTTCAGCTTTTATTGGATATGAAGATGGAACTTTTGACAATGGAACGACGAACTTTGAAAAACGTGGAATAGCAACAGAAGTACCTGAGTGGGTATCTGATATGTGTATACAATGTAATCAATGTGCTTATGTTTGCCCTCATGCTGCAATTAGACCGTTTTTAATAGATGAAGAAGAAATGAAAAAAGCACCAGCCAAGATGGAAACATTAAAACCAGTTGGAAGAGGAATGGACGGATTAAGATATAAAATACAAGTATCGCCACTAGATTGTACTGGTTGTGGATCTTGTGTACATATTTGTCCAGCTCCAAAAGGTAAAGCGATAGTCATGAAATCTATAGAATCACAAATTGAAAGAAATGAAGTAGAAAATGCGGAATATTTGTATGAAAATGTTACATATAAAGATTATATTATGGATAAAGGAACAGTAAAAGGATCTCAATTTGCTAAGCCGTTATTTGAATTTTCCGGAGCTTGTGCGGGTTGTGGAGAAACACCATACATAAAATTGATAACACAATTATTTGGAGAGCGTATGATGATTGCAAATGCAACGGGATGTTCTACAATTTATGGAGGGACAGCGCCGTCAACGCCTTATACAACAGGAGCTTGTGGGTCAGGGCCTGCTTGGGCATCGTCATTATTTGAAGATAATGCAGAATATGGTTATGGAATGTTCCAAGCAGAAGAGACAATACGACATAGAATGGCAAAACTTATGGATGAAATCCTGGGAGAGATTAGTTTAGAATTAGCGACAATATTTTCTGAATGGAAAGAAAATATGAATGATGGGATAAAAACTACAGAAATTAAAGCTAAGATGATTCCGTTATTAGAAATTGAAGCAAAAAATAATGAAAAAATACAGGAAATATTAAATTTAAAACAATACATAATTAAAAAATCAAATTGGATATTTGGTGGAGATGGTTGGGCGTATGATATTGGATTTGGTGGTCTTGATCATGTATTAGCTTCTGGAGATAATGTAAATGTTTTAGTAATGGATACGGAAGTATATTCAAATACAGGAGGTCAGGCTTCTAAAGCTACACCAGCAGGATCAATTGCAAAATTTGCAACAGCGGGAAAAGCTGTTAAGAAAAAAGATTTAGCAAGTATAATGATGACATATGGAAATATTTATGTTGCGCGAATTTGTATGGGAGCAAACTATAATCAAACACTTAAAGCAATAAAGGAAGCAGAGGAATATCAAGGACCATCGTTAATAATAGCATATTCGCCTTGTATAGCACATGGAATACAAGGGGGACTTGAAGTTTCAAAATCTCAAGAAAAATTAGCTACAGAGGTTGGATATTGGCCTATACTTAGATTTGATCCAAGACTTGTGGAAAAAGGTAAAAATCCATTGCAATTAGATAGTAAAAATCCAAAATGGGAAAATTATGAAGAATTTTTGAAAACGGAAATAAGATATGCATCGTTATTGAAAGAAAATCCAGGAAATGCAAAAGAATTATTTGATATAAATTTAAAAAATGCTAAAGAGACATGGAATTTTTATAAAAGAATGGCAAGTTTAGATTATTCGGTAGAAGATTAAACAAGATTGAAAAAAGTTTTGAAAAGTAAGTGAATTTACTTGACAAAAATTTGAAAATAGTTTAAAATATAAGTCAATGTAAGCCTTTCCCACAAAGGACCGTTATCCAAACATAAAAAATTAGGAGGATAAAAAAGTGAAATACACTAAAATGCAAAAAAAAGAAGAAGTAGTAAGAAACTGGTATGAAATAGACGCAGAAGGAAAAATATTAGGAAAATTAGCAGCTGAAATAGCAGTTAAATTAATGGGTAAACATAAAGTTAGTTATACACCTCATGTTGATGGTGGAGATTTTGTTATTGTAACAAATGCAACGAAATTCGCAGTAACAGGAAATAAAATGTTAGATAAAAAATATCATAGACACAGTGGTTTCCCTGGTGGATTAAGAACTAGATCATTAGAAGAAATGATTGAGAAAAAACCAACTGAAGTAATTAGAAAAGCTGTAGAAAGAATGTTACCAAAAAATAAATTAGGAAGCCAAATGATTGGAAGATTAAAAATTTATGTAGGATCAGAACATAATCATTCAGCACAAAAACCAGAAAGAATAGAGTTATAGGAGGTAGAGTTTCGTGGCAGAAAAAATTCAATATTTAGGAACAGGAAGAAGAAAAACTTCAGTAGCAAGAGTTAGATTAGTACCAGGAGAAGCTGGAATTACAATAAATGGAAAAGAAATGAGAGAATATTTCGGTGGAAGAGAATTATTATCTAAAATTGTAGAACAACCATTGGAATTAACAGAAACATTAAATAAATATGGAGTAAAAGTAAATGTTAATGGTGGAGGAACAACAGGTCAAGCAGGAGCAATCAGACATGGTGTTTCAAGAGCATTATTAGTTGCAGATGAATCATTAAGAGCTGTATTAAAAGAAGCAGGATTCTTAACAAGAGATTCAAGAATGGTTGAAAGAAAAAAATATGGGAAAAAGAAAGCAAGAAGAAGCCCACAATTCTCAAAAAGATAATTTATATCATATATATACCCTTGGAAATTCAGTATTTTCAAGGGTTTTTGTTTAGAAAATTGTATTAAATTTTAGTATATAAAAATTTAATTTAGCAATATCATAAAAGATAAAAATTATTGAATTAAAGACTTTTAGAAAAAGGATAGAGTTATTTATAAAATA
>CALHVR010000057.1 GCA_938037005.1 uncultured Leptotrichiaceae bacterium
AGGTGTATTTTAATAAATTTTGTTTTAGTATATTTACAATTCTTTTATAGTCTGGTCTGAAATCGTGACCCCAGTCGCTAATACAATGTGCTTCATCAATAACAAACAATCCAATATTTCCTGAAATTGGCTCTAAAATATTTTGCATAAAATCTTCATTAGCTAGTCTTTTTGTGGAAATCAGTAGTGCGTCTACCTTAATTGTTTAAAATATTAGTTTTACCTTTAAGAAAGATTGACTTTAAATTTGCCCAAAGACCAGATTTATTATTGGCTAATTCAAAATATTCACAAGATGAAATAAAAAAATATTTAGAAAATGTAAAAATAAAATTTACGAATAAGAATATTCCGTTTGTTCCAGAATTTTCAAAACTATATAATAGAATTGAAAATCTAAAAGGAGATAATGCTTTAAAATTAGGACAAAATATTATTGTTCCAAAAAGAAAAGAAGCTAAAGATTCTCAACTATATTTATTAAAAAATATATATTATGGAGAATTTGTTGAGAAATTTGTTAATGATAATGAAAATTTTGTAAAAATAGCAGAAGAAATAATAGAAATAAATAAAACAGCTGGAACAAATGAAAAAACAAAATTCTATAAATTAGAAAAATTTAAAACGTTAAGTGCTGACACTCCAACAAAATATCTTAAAAAATTACAAAGTTTGCATAAAATAAATTATGATAAAGAAAAAGTAGAAGAAAGTAAAGATGTGTATGTTGATTTTGTACAAAAAATATTTTTAAAAGGATTTGTTAATTATTTACAAAATTCAAATACATTAAGAGTATTGAATTTATTGAAATTAGATAAAGATGAAGTAATCACAACTAAAAAAAGTTTTTATGATGAAAACTTAAAAAAATGGGAGAAAATGGGAAGTGATTTATCGGAACTGCCAACAGATATATATGAATTTGTAAAAAAAATAAAAGTAGATGAAATAAATTATAGTGACAGAATGAGTATTTTCTATTTATTATTAAAATTACTTAATCATAAAGAATTGACAAGTTTAAGAGGAAATCTTGAAAAATATGAAAGTATGAATAAAAATAATATTTATGAAGAAGAGTTAGAAATTATTAATTTAGTTAGTTTAGATAATAATAAAGTACAAACTAATTTTGAATTGGAAGCAGATGAAGTAGGAAAATTCTTGAATACAGCAACACCAATAAAAAAAATTACGCAATTAAATGATTTTAGTGATATATATGCAGATCGACAAAATGTTATAAAATATAGATCGTTTTATAATTTGAAAAAATATAGTGTTTTAGATTTAATTGCAGAAATAGTTGGTAAAGGAAATGCAAAAATAAAAGAAGAAGAAATAAAAAAATATGAAAATTTACAAAATGAACTAGAGGAAAAAGGTTTTTATAGAATACAGGAAAATATACATAAAAAATATAATAAAAATCCAAAAATGATAAATAAAAAAGATTTAGAAGATTATGATAATGCTATAAGAAAAATAGAAGAGTATACACAAATGAAAAATAAATTAGAATTTAATGATTTGAATTTATTGCAAAGTATAATGTTTAGAATATTGCATAGAATGGCAGGGTATACTTCTATTTGGGAAAGAGATTTACAGTTTAAGTTAAGAGGGGAATACCCAGAAAAAAGTACTGAAATTAGTGAAATGTTTACAGGAAGGATAATAGATAATTATAAAAATTTTATAAAACCATTAAAAGAAATAAATAAATCTTTAAAAAAACCTACGGAAAGTGAGAGAAAGAATAAAAAAGGAATGTATATAAGAAATTATATAGCACATTTTAATTATATTCCATATGCAGAACTATCTATTTTAGAAATGCTAGAAAGATTAAGAGCGTTATTAAGTTATGACAGAAAACTTAAAAATGCGGTAATGAAATCAGTAACAGATATATTAAAAGAATATGGTTTTGAAGTAGAGTTTAAAATTTCTCATCCAGAGGAGATAAATCAAAATAATAATGAGATAGTGGAAACAATAGAAGTTAAAAAAGTAGAATCTGTAAAAATAGAACATTTGAAAAATGCTAAATTTAAAAAAGATAAAAAATTAATAACGAAAAAAAATTCAGAAGAATTGTGTAAACTTGTAAAAGTTATGTTGGAATATAAAAAACCAGAATAACCTAAAAAAGAATAATGGGAAATAGAGAGAATGAATATTATTCATATTACAAATGTAAATGAATTATCAATTTCAAATAATCAGTTGATAATGATTGATGAAAGAAATAATGATAAAAAAGTTAGTAAAATAGCATTAAATGATGTGTTAGCGATAGTGATTGAAAATTGTAGATGCCGAATATCAGCAGTATTACAGGTGAGACTTAGTGAGAAAAATATTCCTTTAATAATATGTAATGAAAGATATCAACCTGTGCTTCAATTTTTGGGATTATATAATCATTATCAAGTTACGATGAGAATAAATGAACAAATAAAGTGGGGGGATTTAAAAAAAGAAAAATTTTGGTCAAAGATAGTAATTCAAAAAATTAAACATCAAAGAGAATTACTAAAATTTTTAGAAAAATCAGAAAATATTATTTCAAAATTAGAACTTTATGGTAAGAATATATTTGAGGAAAATAAGGATGCAGAGCATCAAAAAGCGATTGCGGCAAGAATGTATTTTCAAGAATTATTTGGAGAAAAGTTTAAAAGATTTAATGATGATGGAGTAAATTCAGCTTTAAATTATGGGTATGTAATTTTAAGGAGTATAATTTCAATGAAAATTGTTGCAAAAGGTTTTCATCCAAGTTTAGGAATACATCATTGTTCCCAATTTAACAATTATAACTTTGCGGATGATATTATAGAAATATTTAGACCGATGATAGATTATATTGTATATTTCAATCAAAAAGAAGAGATAGAATTGAGTAAAGAATTGAGACAAAAATTATTGTTAGTTCTTAGTCAAAAAGTTTATTGGAAAAATAAAAAATATGATTTATCACAAGTGATTGACTATTATTTAGATAATATTAGAAATTATTTTCTTGATGAAAATGTAGAGATAGAAATACCGGAATTGAGGATTGAACTGTATGAGTATTAGTTATGTTGGAATATTGATGTATGATTTTCCAATGAAAACAACAAAAGATAAGAGAGAATATTCAAATTTTAGAAAAGAAATAATAAAAAGGGGGTATTATCAAATACAAAAATCAGTTTATATTGTAAGTACAAGGACAAAAGATAAAATTAACATATTAGAAAAGCAATTATCAATGTTAGCTCCAAAAAGTTCATCTATTAGAAGTTTGATATTAACCGATGAACAATTTAATAAAATCAAAGTTTTATCAGGAGAATTAACTTTTGGGGAGAAAATATTAAGAAAAGAAAATCGTATTTTAGAATATTGATTTTTTATGAAAAAATGTTATAATGTAAGTAGATTAAGGGTTTTCTATATCAAGTTAAGAGAAAATTATAAAAATAAAAATGTATTAATAAAATCTCATCCCAATTTGGGATGGGATATAGATAACCCCAAAAACAAAGGGGACTAAAACCATTTTACTACTTTGTAAGGGTCGTTATTAGGATATAGATAACCCCAAAAACAAAGGGGACTAAAACTCCCACGACCAAATAGGAGAGCTTATGTGATTACGATATAGACGACCTCAAAAACAAAGGATTATAAAAAAATAAATATGTTTCAAAAAATTATAAAAATTACAATGTATAATTTTTTTTAAAAAACTATTTACTACGGATTGAATACGTGTTATAATTAGTTTGTAATAAAAAAAGGAAAATGGAAGGTGATTATAATGTTACAATTAGTAGATAGTATATTAGTAAGTAGAATTTATTATAAAGCTTTAAAAGAAGCATAAATAAAAGATAAATTTTTTTAAAAAAAGTATCGACTACGAACTGAATACGTAGCAAAATAATTTTTATATTATTTATAACATTAGGATAGGAGGTGAATAGAATGTTAGGACATTTATTAGGACAAGTAGTGGGAGACTTATTACATGATACATTTGATATATAGGAAAAATAAAAAAGAATAAAAAAGGAGGTGAATAGAATGTTAGGACATTTATTAGGACAAGTAGTAGGAGGCTTATTAAACGATGCGTTTGATATATAGGAAAAAGGAATAATTAAAGATAGGAGGTGATTATTATGGATTTATTAAATAGATTATTACAAGATGTGAATATTACAAAAGGGATAGTGACAGATGTAGAGAATAAGTATTAATGAAAATAATAAAAATAAAAAAATGAAAGGAACTATGAGAGAAAAAGTGAATAAAATCTAATTAAGATAGGAGTGAGGAAAAAACTTCTATTTTTTATTTTACATTATAATTAGTGAAAATAAAATTTAATGAAGTATCTAAAATGTATAAATTATGAGAAAATTAAGTTATAATTTACAAAAATTAAAATAAATAATGAGAAATATTGAAAATATTAATAAAAATATGGTATAATAAGAGTAAATGATTAAGTAATTTGTATATAAAATATTATTTAAAGAAAGAAGATTTTAAAATGAAAAAAATGGAAATCTCAAAAAGAGTTGTGCAAAGATTAACAGAATATTTGTCAATATTAAAAGAAGTTAGAAAATATGAAAAAAATATAAATTCAATTAAACTTTCAAAAATAATGAATACAACATCAGCACAAGTTAGAAAAGATTTATCTACCTTTGGAGAATTTGGAGTAAGAGGAAAAGGATATGATATTGATAATCTTATAGAAATTATAGAAAATCTTTTAGGAATAAATGAAAATACGAATGTTATAATTGTGGGACATGGAAAAATGGGTGAAATGCTTACAAAAAATATAAAAGTTTTAGGAAAAGGATTTAATATTATAGGAATATTTGATAAAGATCCTGAAAAAATAGGACAAATCGCTTCGGATCAATTAAAAATAGAGATAAAAGATATTGAAAATATAAATAATTTTATTAAAGAATATCCGGAGAAAATTGAAACAGCTATTTTGTCTGTTGTAAAAGAAAATGCACAAATTGCAGCAGAACAGTTAGTAGAAATTGGGATAACAGCAATATTAAATATGACAACATATAAATTAGAATTACCTAAAGAGATAACAGTAGTAAATGTAGATATTTCAGCAAAATTACAAGAATTAAATTTTTGGAGAATCAATAGTAACAATATTAATTGGGAGGAAGAGTGAAAATAATAGATGGGAAAGGCTTTTCAAAAAAAGTACAACAGCGTATAAAAGAAGAGCATGAACAATTAAAACATAAAACGGGGAAGACCGCAGGGCTTGCAGTAATAATTGTTGGAGATAATCCAGCATCACAAGTGTATGTTAGAAATAAAACAAAAGCATGTGAGAATGTAGGATTTTACTCAGAAACAATTGAATTGCCGGCGAGTATATCTGAAGATGAATTGGTAAAAGAAGTACAAAAATTAAATGAAAATGAAAAAATAGATGGGATTTTAGTGCAATTACCTTTACCAAATCATATTAATGAAATGAAAGTAATTAATACGATTTCGCCAGAAAAGGATGTAGATGGATTTCATTCGTTAAATGTTGGAAAAATGATGTTAGGAGATGATACAGGATTTTTGCCGTGTACTCCATACGGGATAATGCAATTATTAGAAGAATATAAAGTGGATGTAGTAGGAAAAGATGTTGTTATCGTGGGAAGAAGTAACATTGTCGGAAAACCAATGGCATTAATACTTATAGAAAAAGGAGCAACAGTAAAAGTATGTAATTCAAAAACTAAAGATTTGAGTGATAAAATACAAAGAGCTGATATAGTTATTGTTGCAGCAGGAGTACCAAAATTAGTAAAAGCGAAAGATGTAAAAGCGGGTGCGATTGTGATAGATGTAGGAATAAATAGAGTGGATGGAAAATTGTGTGGAGATGTAGATTATGATGAAGTGATCGAGAAGGCAAGTCTTATAACACCAGTTCCCGGAGGAGTAGGACCTATGACTATTGCAAGTTTAATAATAAATACATTAAAAGCGTATAAAAAAAATTTGAATTTAATTTAAAAAGAGGAGAATGTTAAGTGAAAGATAAAATTAAATTTATAAAAGAATTAGCATCAAGTATGAATACAAACAAAATTGAAAGTGTTAAATACGAAGATAATAATTTTGAAATAGAAATAAATAAAAAAAGTAAAGAAAAAAGAGCTGTAATTTTAGGAGGAACGCCAACACCACAAAAATTAAGTCAAAATCAAGAAATAACAGAAGTACAGGAAAATGTTGTGAATGTTCCACAGGAAACAAAAGAAGAAGCAGAAATTAAAGGAGTAAAAGTTGAATCGCCGATGGTAGGAACTTATTATGCGTCACCTTCACCAGAATTAGATCCTTTTATTAAAGAAGGAGATAGTGTAAATGAAGGGCAAACGTTATGTATTGTTGAAGCGATGAAATTAATGAATGAAATCAAATCTCCTGTTGCCGGAAAAGTAAAAAAAATAATGGCTAAAAATGGAGACGCAATAAAAAAAGGGCAAGTATTAGTGGTAATTGAGTAGGTAGGTGTAAAATATTTGGAAGAGTGGCAGATTTTTTTAATAATATTTATGTGGCAAATAATATTTATAGTAATTGTATTTATAGTTTTAAAATTATTTTATTTAAAAAATAAAACTAAAATACAAGAAAAAGTACAAAATATAACGGAAGAAGATGTAAAAAATATAGTAAAAGAAGGTATAGAAAAAGGAACTATTGAAGAGGGAGAAGAAGAAATGATTCACAGTATATTTGAATTTACAGATACTACTGTTGGAGAAATTTTAACTCCAAGAATTACAGTGTTTGCTTTAGAAATGGAAAAAACATTAGAAGAAGTTTGGGACGAAATAATAGAACAAGGATTTTCAAGAATACCGATATATGACAAAACAATTGATAAAATTATAGGGATATTACATACAAAAGAGTTATTAAAGTATGATAGACAAAAAGATGGAAAAGTGAGGTTAAAAGAATTAACAAAAAAAGCATTCTTTATACCAACAACTAAAACATTAGTTGAAGTATTGGAAGATTTTAAAAGAAAACGAACTCATATAGCAATAATTGTAGATGAATATGGTGGAACAGAAGGTATTGTAACAATAGAAGATGTCATTGAAGAAATTGTGGGAGAAATTCAAGATGAGTTTGACCAAGAAGATGAGGTAATTCAGCAAATTGGAGAAAAAGTGTACGATATAAGAAGCGACATATCTATTGAGGAAGTGAATGATGAATTTGAAATAGATATTCCATTGTCTGAAGAATATGATACGATTTCCGGATATATACAAGATGAATTGGGGAAAGTTGCAGAAGAAGGAGATCAAGTTCGAGGAACTAATTTTATTTTAAAAGTAATGGAAGTCGATAATAAAAGGATAGAAAAAATAAGAGTTATAATAATGGAGAAAGATAAGGAGCAAGAGAATGGAGATGGAAATTAGACCAAGGGTTAGAGTTGCAGGAATACTTATCGAAAATAATAAAATACTTTTAATTGAACATAAAAAAAATGATAAAAAATACTGGTTAATTCCCGGAGGTGGAGTTGATTGGGGTGAAAGTACAGCTGAAGCACTTATACGAGAATATAAAGAAGAAACAAATTTGGATATAATTGTCACTAAATTTTTATTTTTATCTGAAACAATTGCACCAGATAAAGAAAAACATGTTATAAATTTATACTTTAAAGTGAAAAAAGATGAAAATTCTAAAGCAGAAATGATTTTAGGAGATGAATCAAACTTAAATGATTTAAGATTTGTGTCAAAAGAAGAGATAGAAAATATAAAAATATATCCAAACATAAAAGAACAAATAAAACAATTATTAGATCAAAAAGAAATAGTACCATATTTAGGATTATTATGGGACAAATAGGAGGAAAAATGACATCACAAGATCAAAAAAAAGTAGAAGGGTTAATTAGAACAATACCTGATTTTCCAGAGAAAGGAATTATCTTTAGAGATATTACGACGGCATTAAAAGATAGAGAAGGATTAGAAATCGTAATAAAAGATTTTTCTGAAAGATATAAAGATAAAGGGATTGACTATGTTTTAGGAGCTGACGCTAGAGGATTTATTTTTGGAGCTGCAATAGCTTATAATATAGGAGCTGGATTTGTACCCGCTAGAAAACCTGGTAAATTACCAGCTGAAACTGAAAAAGTAGAATATGAATTAGAGTATGGTAAAAATAGTATAGAAGTTCATAAAGATGCTTTTGAGAAAGGTGCAAAAGTATTAATAGTTGACGATTTATTAGCTACAGGTGGAACGGCAGGAGCTATGGTGCAATTAGTAGAAAAACTTGGAGCAGAAGTTTATGAATTGGCATTTATGATAGAATTAGAAGATTTAAAAGGAAGAGAGATATTAAAAGGACATAATGTTTACTCTCAATTAAAATATTAAAATATAAAAAGAAAAGATAGATTAGATTTAAAATAAGGGAGATTAAAAAATCTCCTATTTTTTTGGTTAAGTAGTAAAAAAATATAGATAAATATGCTATAATATAAGAATAGATAGAATTAATCAGAAAAATCTGCTGAATAGGAGGTAAATTGTAATGGAATTATTAGAAAGATTAAAAAAAAGAATAAAAGAAAATAATCTTGAGGTCGATATAGATAAAGTTTCTCAAGCATTTATTTTGGCATATGAATCACATGAAGGTCAAAAAAGAAAAAGTGGAGAAGACTACATTTTACACCCAGTTGAGGTAGCAGAAATATTAGTTGATATGAAAATGGACACAGATACAATAGTTGCAGGAATTCTTCATGATGTTGTGGAAGATACTCTTATAACTTTATCAGATATTGAGTATACTTTTGGACCAGATGTTAAAAGATTAGTAGACGGTGTAACAAAGTTAAGAAATTTACCAAAAACGGATACGAAAAAAATAGAAAATATTAGAAAAATGGTTGTTGCAATGTCTGAAGATATAAGAGTAGTTATAATAAAACTTGCAGATAGACTTCATAATATGAGAACATTAAAATATATGTCACATGAAAAACAACAAATAAAATCAAAGGAAACTTTTGACGTATTTGCACCAATAGCACACAGAATTGGGATGGCAAAAATAAAATGGGAATTGGAAGATATAAGTTTTAGATTTTTATATCCAAAAGAATATGCTGAAATAAAAGAACTTGTAAATGCTAAAAGAGGAGAAAGAGAAGAATATACTAAGAGTATAATAGTTAAAATAGAAGACGAATTGAAAAAACAGGGGATAAAGGGTGAAGTTAATGGCCGACCGAAACATTTGTATAGTATTTATAAAAAAATGATAGAAAAAGAAAAAAAATTTACAGATTTAAATGATTTGATTGCAATAAGAATAATGGTTGAAAAAGAAGTAGAATGTTATAATGTTTTAGGTCTTATTCATAATTTATTTGTTCCTGTTTCAGGAAGATTTAAAGATTATATTGCAGTCCCAAAATCAAACGGCTATCAATCAATTCACACTACAGTAAAGGGACATGATGGTCAAAATGTTGAAATTCAAATAAGAACATTTGAAATGCATAGAATTGCAGAAGAAGGGGTCGCAGCACATTGGAAATATAAAGAGAAAAAATCTAAAGCTAAAAATGAGGAATATTATGCTGCAGTAAAAAAAATAATAGAAACAAGTACCGAAAAATCTGAAAACTTTGTACAACAAGTGACAGGAGATTTATTAAATCAAACGATATTTGTGTTTACACCAAAAGGAGATGTAATAGAGTTATCACATGGTTCAACAGCTTTAGACTTTGCGTTTCAAGTTCATACACAAATAGGTTATAGAACTATAGGTGCGAAAGTAAATGAAAAAATTGTTCAATTAGGTCAAATTTTGGAAAATGGAGATAAAATTGAAATAATGACTTCAAAAAGTACAAAAGGACCGGGAAAAGAATGGTTGAATTTAGTAAGTAATAGTAGTTCAAAAGCAAAAATTAGAAAATGGTTTAAAGATAGAGAGTTTGAAGAAAAAACAAAAGAAGGGGAACAAATTTTAGAAAAAGAATTTGAAAAAATAGGGTTAAAACTTAAAGAAATTGTTGAAGATGAAAGAGTATACTTATATATGAAAAAATTTAATATATCTACGGTTGAAATGATGTATTATAAATTTGCAGTTGGCGATTTATCTTTAGATGGATTTATTAAAAAGTTTGAGGTTAAAGAGGAAATAGATTTAAAAGATGTTTTAGAAAAAGAAACTGAAAAAGGAAATAGAAAAAAAGATAAAAGTGAAGGTGGAGTAAAAATATCTGGGACTGAAAATACAATGTATCGTTTTGCAAAATGTTGTAATCCACTTCCAGGAGATAATATAAAAGGATATGTTTCACGTGGAAGAGGAATTGTAATTCATAGATTAGATTGTGTAAATTTATCGTCGTTAATTAAAAATGAACCAGATAGAGAAATTGAAGTTTACTGGGATGAAGAGGCAGTAAATACAGGAAATACAAAATATTTATATAATTTTAGTGTAAAAGCAATAGATAGACAAGGTTTATTATTAGATATAATAAGAATATTGAACGAATATAAAATGGAATTAGTGACAGTAAACAATAATTTCATAAAAGAGAGTGGAAATCAATATAATTTATTACATTTTGGAATAATGATTAAACAAAGAGAAGATTTTGATAAACTTTCTAATAATTTAAAATCAATGAAAGATATTGTAGATGTAATGAGAAAAAAATAAGAAGGAAAAGGAAATATGGAAAAACCAATAAAGTATACATTAGAGGCAAAAGATGGAAATGCAAGAGCAGGGGTAATTGAAACACCGCATGGGAAAATTGAAACACCCGTATTTATGCCGGTAGGAACGCAAGCAACGGTAAAAGCTATGACAAAAGAAGAGTTGGAGACAATTCATTCACAAATCATTTTAGGAAATACGTATCATTTGTATTTAAGACCGGGAGATAAATTAGTAAATGATTTTGGAGGTTTGCATAAATTTATGAATTGGGATAAACCGATACTTACAGATAGCGGAGGATTCCAAGTGTTTAGTTTAGGGGAATTAAGAAAAATAAAAGAAGAAGGAGTACATTTTAGATCACATTTAGACGGTTCAAAACATTTTTTATCACCAGAAAAATCAATAGAAATCCAAAATAATCTTGGAAGTGATATAATGATGGTGTTAGATGAATGTCCTCCGGGCATGTCATCAAGAGAGTATTTAATTCCGTCGATAGAAAGAACGACAAGATGGGCAAAAAGATGTGTTGATGCAAATAAGAATAAAGATAGACAAGGACTTTTTGCTATTGTTCAAGGTGGAATTTATGAAGATTTAAGAGATAAAAGTTTTGAAGAATTATCACAATATGATGATGATTTTTCAGGATATGCAGTAGGTGGATTGGCAGTTGGAGAGCCAAGAGAGGATATGTATAGAATTTTACATTATAGTACGCCGAAATTACCAGAAAATAAACCAAGATATTTGATGGGAGTAGGAGAGCCACTTGATATGCTTGAAGCAGTAGAAAGTGGAATAGATATGATGGACTGTGTTCATCCAACGAGAATAGGAAGACACGGAACAGTTTTTACAAAATATGGAAGACTTGTTATTAAAAATCAGTCATATTATAGAGATGATAGACCTTTGGATGAATGTGATTGTTATGTATGTAAAAATTATACGAGAGCATATATAAGACATTTATTTAAAGCTGAAGAAATTTTAGGACAAAGACTTGCAACATATCATAATTTACATTTTTTAATAAAACTTATGAAAGATGCAAGGGAA
>CALHVR010000058.1 GCA_938037005.1 uncultured Leptotrichiaceae bacterium
AGATTTACACCGATTCAAGGATATTATGTAGAAAGTCAAAGAGGAGGAGGTGGCTATATAAAAATAGTTAGAACTCAAATAAATGAAGAAGATGCAAAAAAATCATTACTAAATAAAATTGGAGATAAACTTACTGTTAAAGAAGCTAATTCATTATTAGAAATATTGAATCAAGAAAAAAATATATAGAAGATTTAAAACAATTTATGTTTGAAAGATTAGACAAATTAAGCGAAGATTCTAAAAAAAGATATGAAAAAAATCCGTTAAGAGCTTTGGACAGTAAAGACAAAGGCGATCAAGAACAATTTATAAATGCACCAAAACTTTATGATTATTTAGATGAAGAAAGTAAAGATTATTTTGAAAAAACTAAAAAAATATTAGAGCAATTAGGTGTAAATTATGTTGTGAATGATAAATTAGTTCGTGGACTTGATTATTATTCGGACACTGTCTTTGAAATTAAATCAGATAAATTAGGATCTCAAGCGACAGTTTTAGGTGGAGGAAGATATGATAGATTGCTTGAAATATTAGGAAATGCAAAAGTTCCAGCTATAGGATTTGCAGCAGGAATGGAAAGAATTGCAATGTTAATGGATGAAACTTTAATTGAAAATAAAGAAGAAAAAATATTTGCAATTTATTTTGATGATACTCAAGATTATTTTATAAATACGGTAAGTAGATTGAGAGAAAATGGAATAAAAGTAAATTTTGATTATAATCCAAAAAGTTTTGGAGCTCAAATGAAAAAAGCTAATAAAATTAACGCTGAATATGTGTTGATTTTAGGAGAAGAAGAACAAAACAAAAATGTTATAACAATGAAAAAATTTAGTACTGGAGAGCAAAAAGAGTATACATTTGAGGAAATTTTAGAAATTTTGAAATAAAAAATGAGGTGAATATTAATGTATAGAAATTATAAATTAAATGAATTAAGAATAGAAAATATAGGAGAAGAAGTTGTTTTATCAGGATGGGTTTCGAAAGTTAGAGATTTAGGACATTTCGTGTTTATTGATTTGAGAGATAGATATGGAATTACACAAATTTTATTAAATGAAGAAATTTCTGGAGCGGAATTATTTGAAGAAAGTAAAAAATATAAAAATGAATGGGTAATAAAAGTAACTGGAAAAGTTATGGAAAGAAGTAGTAAAAATAAAAATATCCCAACTGGAGATGTAGAAGTTCAAGCTACAAAAATAGAAGTATTGAGCCGTGCAAAACAGTTACCGTTTGAGATTGATGAAACAGGAAATTTAAATGAAAATACAAGATTAACTTACAGATATTTAGATATTAGAAGAGCAAAAATGTTAAATAATATTATAAAAAGAAATGATATGTTATTTTCAATTAGAAAATTTATGAATGAAAATGGATTTTTAGATATTGATACTCCAATTTTGGCTAAAGCTACACCGGAAGGAGCAAGAGACTTTATAGTTCCAAGTAGAATAAATAAAGGAGATTTCTATGCGTTGCCTCAATCACCTCAATTATTTAAACAAATATTAATGGTAGCTGGAGTAGATAAATATTATCAATTAGCAAAATGTTTTAGAGATGAAGATTTGAGAGCAGATAGACAACCTGAATTTACTCAACTTGACTTGGAAATGTCATTTGTAAAACAGGAAGATGTGATTAATACGACGGAAGCACTTGCAAAATCAGTATTTAAAGATGTAACAGGTATAGAAATAACAGAAAAATTTGAAAGAATGACATATGATGATGCTATGAATTTTTACGGTTCAGATAAGCCGGATTTAAGATTTGATATGAAGTTAGTTGACTTGTCAAACGAAGTAACAGAGTGTGGATTTGGAGTATTTGAAAGTGCATTAGCAAATGGAGGTAATGTTAAAGCTATTGTTGCTCCAAATGGAGAAAAATTCTCAAGAAAATATATTAAAGATTTAGAAGAATTTGTTAAAACTTATTATAGAGCAAAAGGTTTAGCTTATATTAAGTTAAATGAAAATGGAGAAATTAATTCTCCAATTGCAAAATTCTTTACTGAAGAAAAATTGAATGAAATAATTCTAAAATTAGGAATAAAAAATAATGAAATTGCATTAATTTTAGCTGATACTTATAAAATAGTTCATGATGGGCTTGGAGCTTTAAGACTTAAATTAGGGGAAGAACTAGAATTAATAGAAAAAGATAGCTTCAAATTCTTATGGGTCGTTGATTTCCCAATGTTTGAATGGTCAGAAGAGGAAAATAGATACAAAGCACAACACCATCCATTCACATCAATTAAAGAAGAAGATAGAAAATATTTAGATACGAATGAATTAGATAAAATTAAAACAGATTCATACGACATTGTATTAAATGGATATGAAATCGGTGGAGGAAGTATTAGAATACATGATGAGGAATTACAAGGGAAAGTGTTTGAAAAATTAGGATTTACAAAAGAAGAATTAGAAACAAACTTTGGATTCTTCTTAGAAGTGTTGAAATATGGAGTTCCACCACATGGAGGACTTGCGTTTGGAATAGATAGATGGCTGATGGCAATGTTAAAAGAAAATTCTATAAAAGAAGTTATACCTTTTCCTAAAACTAATAAAGGACAAGATTTAATGACTGGAGCACCAGCAGAAGTTGATGAAAAAGTATTAAAAGAAGACTTAATAATTGAATTGATTAAAGAAAAAAATAAAAAAATCTAAAAAAAAGTAAAAAAAGTAGTTGACAAAGGAAAAGAGATATGTTAGAATGCTATTTGTCTATT
>CALHVR010000059.1 GCA_938037005.1 uncultured Leptotrichiaceae bacterium
TTTTAATATATTATGATTTTTTTTAAAAAAATTAACAAAAATAAAAAAATTTTTTTATAAAAACTATTGAAAAATACCAAATATTGTGATATTCTTATTATATAAACACTACATTATGTGTTTATATACAAATAAAATTAAATTAGAATAAGTAAAATTAGGAGTTTGAGTAGAATGTATGCAAATTTGAATGATATTTTGGGAAAAATAATAAATATTGAAAAAAATGATATAAATAATGAAAATGCCAATATGGCATCAGAAACACCTGCAGGGCAAATTATGAAAATAGCTAGTGAAGTAGCTAAAATTTATGCGTTAGAAAATTTAGTATCAAAAAAATATAGTGATTTACATAAAAATGGGTATATTCATATTCACGATTTAGATTATTATGCGAGTAAAACGACAACTTGCTTACAGTATGATTTAGAAGATTTATTTGAAAATGGATTTCAAACAAAACATGGATTTATGAGAGCTCCTCAAAGTATTACAACTTATGCGACATTAGCAACTATAATATTTCAAACAAATCAAAATGAACAACATGGAGGACAAGCAATTCCAGCATTTGATTTTTATATGGCAAAAGGTGTGTTAAAATCATTTAGAAAATATTTTTTGGAAGAAATAGAAAGTTATGAAAAAAATATTAAAAATGAAAAAATTGATTTAAAAAAATATGTAAATAATGAAATACAAACAATAAAATTAGATGAAAAAGTTTTATTAAAAATAAGTGAAGATTTAAAAATGAAAAACGTAGAAACTATGTGGGAAAGAGCATATTTAAAAACAAAAAAAGAAACTTTTCAAGCAATGGAAGGATTTATTCATAACTTAAATACAATGCATTCACGAGGAGGAAATCAAGTAGTTTTTTCATCAATAAATTATGGAACAGATACTTCAGAAGAGGGTAGAATGGTTATTGTAGAGCTTTTAAGAGCTACGGAAAAAGGGCTAGGAAAGGGAGAAACTCCAATTTTTCCCATTCAAATTTTTAAAGTAAAAGAGGGCTTGAATTATAGTGAAAAAGATTATAATTATGTTATGGGAAATTATGAAGAAATAATGACAAATGTGGAAAAGTCATATAATTTTGTAGATGAAAATGTGGAAAACTCAGTGGAAAAGTGCAAAACTTATAAACAAAACATAAATTTTGAAACAAAAAATTTTGATTTACTTTTGCTATCGACTAGAGTTACTAGTAAAAGACTGTTTCCTAATTATGTATTTTTAGATACAAATTTTAATAAAAATGAAAAATGGAACTTTGAAGATGAAAAAAAATATAAATATGAAATTGCAACAATGGGATGCAGAACAAGAGTATTTGATAATGTAAATGGCGAAAAAACGAGTATTGGTCGTGGAAATTTATCTTTCACAAGTATAAATTTACCTAGAATTGCTGTAGAAGTTAGAAAAGAAATTGATAGGATTATAGATAAAAATAACAAAAATAAATTTAATATAGTTGAGGAAAAATCACAAGAAAATTATATTTTAAATAAAAATGAAATTATTAAAAATGAATTTAAAAAAAGAGTAAAAGAAATGTCAGAAGTTGTAGCGGAACAACTTTTTGAACGATATAATTATCAAAAAACAGCTTTTGGAAAACAATTTCCATTTATGAAAGCAAATAATTTGTGGAAAGGTATGGAAAATATTGATTTTAACGATAAAGTTGGTGATGTTATAAATAGTGGTTCTTTGTCAATAGGTTTTGTTGGAGGAGCAAATGCAATGTATGCTTTATTTGATGAAAGCCATGGAAAATCTCAATTAGCATATGAAACTTTAATTGAAACAATAGAGGAAATGAATAAAATTGCAGCAAAATTTACAGAAAAATATCATTTGAATTATTCGGTTTTAGGAACTCCAGCAGAGAGTTTAGCAGGAAGATTTTTAGCAATTGATAGAAAAGAATTTGGTGTTATTGAAAATGTTACAGATAAAGAATATTATGTAAATTCATTTCATATTGATGTTAAAGAGAAAATTAGTATATTTGAAAAAATAAAAAAAGAAGCTCCTTTTCATAATTTAACACGAGGAGGACATATAACTTATGTTGAACTTGATGGAGAAGCGAAAAAGAATACGAGTGTAATACTAAAAATAGTAAAAGCTATGAAAGATAATCAAATAGGATATGGAAGTATAAATCATCCTGTTGATAAATGTAGAAATTGTGGCATAGAAACGATAATTTATAATGAATGTCCTTGTTGTAAAAGTAAAGATATTTCACGAGTTAGAAGAATAACTGGATATTTGACAGGAGATTTAAATAGTTGGAATAGTGCAAAAAGAGCTGAAGAGAGGGACAGAGTAAAACATGGATTATAAATTTTCATTAAGGTTACTTAATGTTTTTAAAGAAACGATTGTTGATGGAATTGGTCTACGTTATTCTTTATATTTTTCGGGCTGTAGCCATAAATGTCCAGGATGTCATAATGTTTGTTCTTGGAATGCAAATAATGGAGAAATTATAACATATGAGAAATTGGATGAAATAGCTACGGAAATAAATGAAAATGTTTTACTTGATGGAATTACAATAAGTGGAGGAGATCCGCTTTATAATCCAAAAGATATGGAAAAAGTTTTGAAATATTTAAAAGAAAAAACGGAAAAGAATATATGGCTTTATACAGGATATACACTTGAAGAAGTAAAAGCTGATGAAAAAAGAAGAAAATGCTTAAAATATATTGATGTTTTAGTTGATGGACGATTTGTGAAAGAATTGTATGATCCTAATTTAAAATTTAGAGGGAGTAGCAATCAAAAAATTATAAATAAAAATGAATTTTATTAAAATTTTTATAGATTGTTATTTAAAATGTGGTATAATGATATGAATCAAAAATTAGGAGGAAAGATAATAGATATTAAAATTAAAGAGAGATTTTTTGATAATAATGTAAATAGAATGATATTATTGATGTTTATGTGTATGATTGTGTATAATTTTGCACATCCTGCAACACCAGGTTTAATTGAATTAAGAGGTTGGCAAAAAAATATATCGGGCGTACTTTTAGCAGTTATGAGTGTGTCAATGTTTATGGCATCACCATATTTAGGTGCTTTAGGAGATAGATTGGGAATGAAAAAAATAATGATTTTTATGCCGTTATTTTATGGTTGTTCACAAGTATTTTTTGGATTTATTCCCAATTTATGGATTGTATTTTTAGCGAGAGCTTTTGCAGGATTTGCATCAGGGGGGACACATGCGATGGCATATGGTTATGTAAGTTTATTATCAAAAGAAGAAGAAAAAACAAAAAATATAGCAAAGGTTAGTTCAGCTGTTATAATTGGAGGAGCGATAGGTCAAAAAATAGGGGGCTTGGTAGCAACTTTTGATACAAGATACCCTTTTGCATTACAGTTTATCGTAGGAAGTTTAATTTCTTTATTTTCATTATTTTTTCTAAAAGAAGTAGTTGTTGAGAAAAAAACTCAAGAGAAGAGTAAAAAAGATTTGAATCCATTATCAACATTTAGATATATAAAGGAGTTGGATTCGTTTTCTAAATTTTTCTGTTTTATAATTTTTTTAGTTGGAATTGGAATAAATTCATATGCAAGTGCATTAAATTATTTTTTAAAATTTAATGTAAAAGTTTCATCTAATACAATAGGAACATTTGTAATGTTTTCATTGTTAACTGCTTTTTTTGGAACGAGTGTTTTATTAAAAAAATTAATCAAAAAACGTAGTGAAGAAAAAACATATAAAATGATGTTATTTATAGGAATGATTTGTATGAGTGTAATAATATTTAGACTGCAAATGGGAGTAATACCTTATGTTTTAATGGCGTTATACACAATGATTTATGAAATAGTGAAAGCACTTGGAAGTAGTGTCATTGCTAAAAAATATAAACATGAACAGGGTAAAATTTTAGGAGTAGCATCAGCAGTAAATTTTTTAGGAACAGCTATTGGATCGCTACTATCAGGATATTTGCTTTCGGCAAATGTACATCTACCGTTTATTGTTAATATAATTGTAATTGGAATGGTGTTATTATTAATTCAAACGAGTAAAAAATTAAAATAGGAGGAAGTAAAAAGTGAAATTAATAGTTGGATTAGGAAATCCAGGAGAACAATATAAACAAACAAGACATAATATAGGTTTCATTTTTATTGATGAATATCTAAAAGAAAAAAATATTACAGATATTAGAGAAAAATATAAATCGGAATTTGTACAAACTACTTATAAAGGAGATAAAGTTTTTTTTCAAAAACCATTGACTTTCATGAATTTAAGTGGAGAAGCTATAGGGGAAGCGGTAAGATTTTTTAAAATTAATCCTGAAACAGAGTTGTTTGTAATTTATGATGATATGGATATGTCATTTGGAAAATTGAAATTGAAAAAAGATGGAAGAGCGGGGGGACATAATGGTATAAAATCGATTATTCAACATGTTGGAGAAAAATTTATAAGAATAAAGTACGGAATTGGTAAAGCTCAAAGTAAAGAAGAAACGATTGGACATGTTTTAGGAAAATTTAAGCCTGAGGAAAAAGAAAAGATAAAAGAAGATAGAGAAAAAATCTTTAATTTAATTGAAGATATAAAAAATGATATGGAAATACAAAAATTAATGAATAAATATAATACAAAGTAAATTTTAGAATTATCCTTAGTTTTATTGAATTAAGGATAATTTTTTTGTCTACAACTTTTCTTTATATTCAATTTTTGCTATAATTTAGTTGAAATGAGGAAAAATGAAGAAAATAATAGAAAAATTTTTGAAGATAGAAAAGTTTTATTTTGAGTCAAAAAGTCTAGAAAATTCTCAAATGAATTGGGATAATAAAGGAAAAGGAAAAGTTCAAAAAACTGTAAAAATTGAAGATGAGAATATAGAAAATAGTAATATAAAAATATATTTTGATGAAAATATTTTTTTAGAAAATGGACTGGAATTAAAAGATAAAAAAATGTGGGAAATTTCAAATAAAAAAATTAAATTTTATCATTTTAGAAATAATAATTTTGAAAAAATATTTGAATTTATATGCGATAAGAATGAAAAATATGTTATGAAAAAGATTTATGAGTGTGAGCCGGATAGTTATTTTGGAAATTTGAAAATATTAGAAAATGAGATAATTTTTGAAATAAAGATAGTAGGAAAAAGAAAAAATGAAAAAATTAAGTATATTTACAAAATAGAAAAAGAAAATAGAGTGGAGAAAGATGAAAGTATTTAATATAGAAAAAGAGCATCAAAGGATGAAAATTTCACAATATTTGCGTGAAGTACAAAATTATTCTGGTAGAAGTCTTAGAGCGGTGGAAGTATTTTTGAATGGGAAACAAGTACGACTTACAAAAAAATTGCCATCAAGTGGGAAATTAAAAGTAATTGAAAAGAAAAAAGGAACTAATATTAAACCGATAAAGTTGAATTTAGATATAGCGTATGAAGATGAAGACATTTTAGTTGTGAATAAAGAGCCATTTTTATTGACTCATCCAACACAAAAAAGAGCAGATTTTACATTAGCGAATGGGATTGTGGATTATTTTGTGAAAAAGTATGGTGAGGAGCGAGTACCTAGGTTTTATAATAGACTTGATATGAATACAACAGGATTAATCATTATTGCTAAAAATAGCTTTGCACAAGCGTACTTACAAAATTTTTCTATATTTGAGAAAAAATATTTAGCGATAGTGGACGGTATAGTGGAAAAAGAGGAGATAATAATAGAAGCTCCTATTTATAAAGATGGAGATAATTTAGCGAGAATAATTGATGAGAGAGGACAATATGCTAAAACAAAGGTTAAAGTTATCGAAAGATTTAAAGAAAAAAATGTAACTTTGGTGGAATGTGAGTTGTTTACAGGTCGAACACACCAAATAAGAGTTCATACGAAATATATTGGACACCCAATTATTGGTGATGAGCTTTATGGAAATGGGCTTTGTGAAGAGAAAGAAATAAAAAGACAGTTTTTACACGCGTATAAAGTGAAATTTAATCAGCCGTCAACAAAAAATATAATAGATTTAGAAATACCAATTTATGAAGATATGAAAAAATTTTTAGAAAAATAAGTAAACTCTTGTGAATAAATTATTGAAATAAAAAAAGATTTGTGGTATACTCAAAGAGTAAAAGTATATTTTAAAATATATAAATTTTTAGGAGGTATTGCAAAATGGCAATTAAAGTAGCAATTAATGGATTTGGAAGAATTGGAAGATTAGCATTAAGATTAATGGCTGAACAAACTGATAAATTTGAAGTAGTAGCAATTAATGACTTAACAGATGCTAAAATGTTAGCTCACTTATTTAAATATGACTCTTCTCAAGGAAGATTCAATGGAGAAATTGAAGTTAAAGAAGGAGCTTTCGTAGTAAACGGACAAGAAATTAAAACTTTCGCAAAAGCAAACCCTGAAGAATTACCTTGGGGAGAATTAGGTGTAGATGTAGTATTAGAAGCTACAGGATTCTTCGCAACTAAAGATAAAGCTGAATTACACGTTAAAGCAGGAGCTAAAAAAGTAGTTATTACTGCACCAGGTGGAAATGACGTTAAAACAGTAGTTTACAATGTAAACCACGCAATTTTAGATGGAACAGAAACAGTAATTTCAGGAGCTTCTTGTACAACAAACTGTTTAGCACCAATGGCTAAAGCATTACAAGATAACTTTGGAGTTGTTACTGGAACAATGACAACTATTCACGCTTATACAGGAGACCAAATGACTTTAGATGCACCACACAGAAAAGGTGACTTCAGAAGAGCAAGAGCTGCTGCAGTAAATATAGTACCTAACTCAACAGGAGCAGCAAAAGCAATTGGATTAGTTATTCCTGAATTAAAAGGTAAATTAGATGGAGCTGCACAAAGAGTACCTGTTCCAACAGGATCATTAACTGAGTTAGTATCAATTTTAGAAAAACCAGTTACTGTAGAAGAAGTAAATGCAGCAATGAAAGCAGCATCTAACGAATCATTCGGATATACTGAAGAAGAATTAGTATCTTCTGATATCGTAGGAATTCACTTTGGATCATTATTTGATGCAACACAAACTAAAATTGTTCAAAATGGAGACACTCAATTAGTTAAAACTGTATCTTGGTATGACAACGAAATGTCTTATACAGCTCAATTAATTAGAACTTTAGGATATTTTGCAAGTTTAATTAAATAATAATAATAAGTAAGATAGAAAAACGGCATGAGAGTGTCGTTTTTTTTATTTGTAAGGAAAGTATAAAAAGTATAATAATTTGTGGACTTGGAACGAATGGGTTATAAGAGATAAAGATGTTGCTTATTACGGGAAAGTAGAAACTGCAATGTCATTTTTGAGAGCATCTATGGAAGTTGATCCTTTTGATTATAATGTAACTATTTCAAATTTTAATGATTTAAAAAAATTTATTGAAGGTAAAACGATAGCAACTTCGGTGAATAAAAATATAACATTAAAAGATGCAATAAAAATATTAGAAAAAGGTCTTGAAGCATTTAAAAACGGAGATAAAGCTACAGGGCAATTAAAATTAAAAGAATTTATCGTAATTTGGCCTACCGTTGAAGGAGATGTAAGTACAAGAAATAGTGCTTTGTATACAAAGGTTGAAAGTGAAACACCTATCATTATGGTGAAAGGTGGAGAAAAAGATTATCAAAATAAATTACAAAATTTAATAACAGAATTATCGCAAATTGATACAAAGGCAGAATATAATTTTTTAGATGCAATGTGGATATTGCTTCGTGAAGGAGTTGAAGCATTGTTGATTGTGCTTGCTTTAGTAAGTAGTCTTAAAGCTGCAAAACTTACGAGAGGACTTGTTTGGGTTTATAGTGGGGGAATTTTAGGGATTGTAGCGAGTGGAATTATAGCTTATGTTTTACAAAAAATATTCCCTGTAGTGAGTAGTGGAACAAATAGAGAGATATTAGAAGGATTCGTTGGAATATTTGCAGTAATTATGATGATTGGGATTGGAATGTGGTTACATAGTAAATCAAATTTGAAATCATGGAATCATTTTATGCAAAGACAGATGAAAACTGTTGCAACGAGTGGGAGTTTTATTTCAATGTTTGCTTTAAGTTTTTTGGCAGTATTTAGAGAAGGAGCAGAAACGATATTATTTTATGTAGGAATTATTCTTTTAATTTCAATGAAAAATTTAATTTTAGGAATAGTTTTAGGAGCGTTATTAATTTTTGGGCCAAAAAGACTTCCAGAATTAGGACAGTCTCTTGGAAAAATGTTTAGTGAGTTTAAAAAAGCGATGAATAGTGGAATGTTAGAAGATAAAAAAGATGAAGATGAAAAGTAAGATTATTATACATTATTGATATTTAAAAATATAATATATCAAGAAAAAATAATAAAATAGCAAAAATTTTAAAATTGTGATAAAATGTAGACATATTGTAAAAAAATAAAAGTATAAATAATTGGAGGAAATATGTCAGAAAAAGAAAATGTAGAAGGTGTAGATTACGCAGGAACATTAAATTTACCGAAAACAAGCTTTAAGATGAAGGCAAATTTAGCTCAGAAAGAGCCTTTAATAATAAGAGATTGGAATAAGAAAAAAATTTATGAAAAATCTATAGAAGGAGATAAACCAACATTTATATTACATGATGGGCCTCCGTATGCAAATGGAGATATTCATATAGGGCATGCAATGAATAAAGTTTTAAAAGATATAATTTTAAAATATAAAAGATTAAGAGGATATAAAGCTCCATTTATTCCAGGATGGGACACACATGGTCTACCAATTGAATGGAAAATAATGGAAGAGTTAGGAGAAAAAGCTAAAAATAAAACTCCTTTGGAAATAAGACAAGAATGCAAAAAATACGCATTAAAATGGGTTGAAAAACAAAAACAAGAAATGATAAGACTGGGAGTTTTAGGAAATTGGGACGATCCTTATATTACTTTAAAACCAGAATATGAAGCAGAACAATTAAAAGTATTTAAAGAAATTTATGAAAATGGATATGTTTATAAAGGATTAAAACCAGTTTATTGGTCACCAACAACAGAAACTGCTTTAGCTGAAGCAGAGATAGAATATAAAGATGTTACATCTCATTCTATATATGTTAAATTTGAAGGAAAAGAAGATTTAATAAATAAACTTGGTGTAGAAGAAGCAAGCGTTTTAATTTGGACAACAACACCTTGGACATTACCAGCAAACTTGGGAGTATTTTTACACCCAGAATTTGATTATGGATTGTACAAAACAGAAAAAGGTAACTTAATTGTAGCAAAAGAATTAGCGGAAACAGTATTTGCAACTATTGGCATTTCATTTGAATTAATTAAAGAATTTAAAGGAACGGAATTAGAGTATACGCATTATCAACATCCATTCTTAGATAGAGAAGGATTAGTAATGAATGGAGATTACGTAACAGCAGATGCAGGGACAGGGGCAGTTCATTCGGCACCAGGACACGGAGCAGATGACTATAATTATGCACAAAAATATAATATAGGAATATTATCGCCAGTAGATGATAAAGGACATATGACAAAAGAAGCTGGGAAATATGAAGGGTTGTTCTATGCAAAAGCAAGTAAAGTAATTGTTGAGGACTTGTTAGAAAGTGGACATATGTTATATCATACTACTTTTGTTCACTCGTATCCACATGATTGGAGAAGTAAAAAACCAGTTATCTTTAGAGCGACAGAACAATGGTTTATAAGTGTAGATGAAAGTGATGTAAGACAAAATGCATTAAATGCATTGAAAGATGTTGAATTTGTACCTGAATGGGGTAAAAATAGAATAAATGCAATGATGGAAACAAGACCAGACTGGACAATTTCAAGACAAAGAGTTTGGGGTGTTCCAATACCGATATTCTATAATGCTGAAACAAATGAAGTAATTTATCATCCTGAAATAACTGATAGGGTAATTGAATTAGTTAAAAAAGAAGGAACTGATATTTGGTGGAAATATGAGGCTGAAGAAATTATTGGAGAAGAATTACTTGAAAAATATGGATTAAAAGATACAAAAATTAGAAAAGAAAGAAGTATAATGGACGTTTGGTTTGATTCAGGAGTTTCACATAGAAGTGTTTTAGCTCCAAGAAATTTACCAAGACCAGCTGATTTATATTTAGAAGGAAGTGACCAGCATAGAGGATGGTTCCAATCTTCATTATTAACATCAATCGCAAGTACAAAAGATGCACCATATAAAAGAGTATTAACTCACGGTTTTGTAATGGATGGACAAGGAAGAAAAATGTCTAAATCTTTAGGTAATACAATTGTTCCAAAAGATATAATTGAAAAATATGGAGCAGATATTTTAAGACTTTGGGTTTCATCAGTTGATTATAGAGAAGATGTTAGAATTTCTGAAAATATTTTACAACAAATGTCTGATGCTTATAGAAGAATAAGAAATACTGCTAGATTTTTAATGGGGAACTTAAATGAATTTAATTATGTAGAAGATAAAGTTGAATATAAAGATATGTTAGAAATTGATAAATGGGCAATGCATAAATTGGAAGAATTAAAAGAGACAACTACAAAATACTATGATAAATATGAGTTTTATAGTTTATTCCAAGAGATAACATATTTCTGTTCAGTTGAAATGTCTTCATTCTATTTAGATATTGTAAAAGATAGAATTTATTGTGAAGAAACAAATTCATTATCAAGAAGAAGTGCACAAACGGTTTTAACTGAAGTTTTAAAAGTATTAGTTAGAATTATCTCGCCAGTATTATCATTTACAGCAGATGAAATTTGGGAAAGAATACCAGAAGCTTTAAAATCGGAAGAAAGTGTACACTTATCACAATGGGTTGAAGCAAATCCTGAATATAAAAATGATGAATTAGATAAAAAATGGAAAAAAATCTATAATTTGAGAAAAGAAGTAAATAGAAAAATTGAAGCTAAAAGACAAGCAGGAGAAATTGGACATTCGTTAGATTCAAAAGTAATGTTAAATGTAATAAATGAAGAGTTTAAATTTATAAAAGAATATGCTTTAGATGAAGTAGCAGATCTATTTATCGTATCACAAGTTGAATTTGTAGACAATGCGTTGGAAACAACTGAAATTGAAGGAATAACAATAGCAGTAAATAAAGCTAGTGGAGAAAAATGTGAAAGATGTTGGAAATATAACGAAGAAGTAGGAAATCATCCAGAGCATAAAGATACTTGTCCTAGATGTTCAGAAGTTTTAGGGTAGTATTGAGAGAGGATAAAAATGATTTATATAGCGATAATAGTAGTATTAACAATAATAGATCAAATAACTAAATATCAAATGGTAGCGGTATCGAATGGACAAATAGGATATTCGGTACCCATAATACAAGATTTTTTTCATTTGACTTATGTTGAAAATCATGGAGGGATATTTGGTTTATTTCAAGGGAAAATAAATGTATTCACATTTTTTAGCGTTCTTTTAATAGGTTATATTATTTGGGCTGAAGCTAAAAATTGGAAAACTTACACAAAATGGACTAAAATTGGAATTTCTATCGTTGGAGCTGGAGCTTTAGGAAATATGATTGATAGATTTACAAGAGGTTTCGTTGTAGATATGATAGATTTTAATGGTTTGTGGCACTTTGTGTTTAATGTAGCTGATATGTATGTACATATTGGAATTTATATTATAATAATTGATTATTTAGTAAAAAAATATAAAAAATAGTAATGAAAGGATAAAAATATGACTTTTCAGGAAATTATATTAACTCTTCAAAAATTTTGGGGAGAAAAAGGGTGTGTAATTGGAAATCCTTATGATGTAGAAACTGGAGCAGGAACATTTAATCCGGACACATTTTTAATGTCATTAGGACCAGAGCCATGGAATGTTGCATATGTTGAACCATCGAGAAGACCAAAAGATGGAAGATATGGAGAAAATCCGAATAGAGTATATCAACATCATCAATTTCAAGTAATTATGAAACCATCACCAGAAAATATACAAGAATTATATTTAGAAAGTTTAGTAGCTTTAGGAATTAATCCCAAAGAGCATGATATAAGATTTGTAGAAGATAACTGGGAAAGTCCAACGCTTGGAGCTTGGGGACTTGGTTGGGAAGTTTGGCTTGATGGAATGGAGGTAACTCAATTTACGTATTTTCAACAAGTTGGAGGACTTGAAGTTGATATTGTTCCGGCAGAATTGACATATGGACTTGAAAGAATTGCGTTATATTTACAAAATAAAGAAAATGTTTATGATTTAGAATGGACGAAAGGCGTGAAATACGGCGAAAGAAGATATCAATACGAATATGAAATGTCAAAATATAGTTTTGAAGTATCGGATGTAAAAATGCACTTTGATTTATTTGATATGTATGAAAAAGAAGCTAAAAACTGTTTAGAACATAAATTAGTTTTACCAGCTTATGATTATGTATTGAAATGTTCGCATGCTTTTAACAATTTAGATGCAAGAGGTGCAATAAGTACAACAGAAAGAATGTCTTATATTTTGCGTGTTAGAGATTTAGCAAAAGGTTGTGCAGAACAATTTGTTGAAGTAAGAAAAAATTTAGGATATCCATTGTTGAAAAAATAAAAATTATTTTTTGATAGAATTTAAAAGAATAAACTTTAGGAGGAAAAATGAATTTTCTTTTTGAAATAGGATTGGAAGAATTGCCTTCAAGATATGTGGATGAAGCTGAAAGTAATTTGAAAAAAATAGCTGAAAATGAATTGAAAGCAGAAAGAATTTCATTTACAGAAATACAATCTTTTAGCACTCCAAGAAGAGTGGCGATTTTAGTAAAAGATATAGCTGAAAAACAAACGGATTTAGATAAAAAAAGTGTTGGGCCTTCGGTAGAAATTGCATATAAAAATGGAGTTTTAACTAAAGCGGGAGAAGGATTTATAAAATCGCAAGGAGCGACAGAATCTGATGTAAAAATAATTGAAAATGAAAAAGGTAAATATATTTCTATCGAGCAATTTGTTCAAGGTAAAAGTACGAAAGAAGTATTGCCTGAATTATTAGTAAATGTAGTGAAAAAAATTGAATTTGAAAAAACGATGAAATGGTCAAACAGAACTTTTAGATTTGCAAGACCAATAAAATGGTTTATCACAATGTTAGGAAAAGAAATTTTACCATTTGAGTTTGAAGGATTAAAAGGTGGAAATAAAAGTAGAGGAATGAGATATTTTGCATCACAAGATATTGAAATAACACAACCTTGTAAATATGCTGAAATTTTAAAAGAAAACTTTGTTTTAGCAAAAAAAGAAGAAAGAAAACAAGCTATTTTAAATAGTATAAAAGAAAATTGTGAAAAAGATGGAGATGTTGCGATTGTAAATAATTATTTACTTGAAGAAGTAGTAAATCTAGTAGAATATCCATACGCAATAAAAGGAGAATTTAATAAAGATTATCTAGCTTTACCGGAAGATATTATTACAATAACAATGGAAACACATCAAAGATATTTCCCAGTAAAAGATAAAAATGGTAAATTAACAAATAAATTTGTAGTTATTAGAAATGCACCCGAATATTCGGAAACAGTAAAACTTGGAAATGAAAAAGTTATAGAGCCAAGACTTGCAGATGCTAAATTCTTCTTTGATGAAGACTTAAAAAATAACTTTGCTTCAAATGTAGAAAAATTAAAAGAGGTAACATTCCAAAAAGATATGGGAACTATTTATGAAAAAGTGGAAAGAAGTAAACAAATAGCAAAATATTTAGTAAAAGATTTAGGACTTGAAGTAAAAGAAAGTAATATTTTAAGAACGATAGAATTGGCAAAAGCAGATTTAGTTTCAAATGTAATTAATGAAAAAGAATTTACAAAATTACAAGGATTTATGGGTTCAGTTTATGCTGAAAAACAAGGAGAAAACAAGGACGTAGCTTTAGGAATATTTGAACATTATTTACCAAGATATCAAGGAGATAGTTTGCCAACAACACTAGAAGGTGCGATTGCAGGAATTGCAGATAAAATAGATACAGTTGTAGGATGTTTTTCTGTTGGATTAAAACCGACAAGTTCAAAAGATCCTTACGCTTTAAGACGTGCGATTCAAGGTATTGTACAAGTAGCATTAAATTCAAAATTAGATATAAATTATAAAGAATTAGTACAAAAAGCATATGAGATTTTTAGTGCAGATAAAAAAGTATTAGTAGATGAAGATGTAGTTGCAAATATTGTAGAATTATTTAAACAAAGAATGGGTAATGTTTTAGGAGAAAATTATAGTAAAGAATTAATTTCGTATGAAATTAATTTGGAAAATAATATAGTTAAATTAGATAAAAAATTGAATGTGTTATTACAATTATCTAAAACAGAAAATTTTGAAATATTAGTAAATTTATTAAAAAGAATAAAAAATATAGTTAAAGATAATAAAGAAACTTTAATTATAGATGAAAATTTATTTGAAAAAGATGAAGAAAAAACAATATATACTTTAATTACAGAATTAGAAAAAATGAGAGATGTTGAGTTTGAAGCACATATAGAAAAATTATTAAATAGTGCAAATGTTATAAATGATTATTTTGATAAAGTAATAATAAATACTGAAAATATTGAAATTAAAAATAATAGAATTGCAACATTACAAAAATTAAATAGTTTATGCGAAGAAATGCTAAGTATTTAAAATAAAAAAGTTGATTTTTTTTGTATAGTGTGATAAAATAAGTAAAGAAGGTTAGATAATTTAAAAAAAATTAATTTAGGAGGAAAACAATATGAAAAAATTAGTAGTATTAGGAACAGCTTTATTAGCATTAAATGCAGTAGCTTCTGAAATACAAGTTAAAGCTGGATACGACTTTAATAGAACATTAACACAGCATGATGCAGCTTCAACTAAAACAGAAATGACTAAAGGAGCAGTAGCTGGGATAGAGTATATCTTTGATAATCAAGGAGAATTTGAATGGGGAGTAGGAGCTGAATACAAATTCTCAGATAAAATGGCTGCAATAGGAGAAAAAGCTACTCCAACAACTAAAGTATTAAGATCATTTCCAGTTTATGCTTTAGGTAAATTTAACTTAGTTACAACTAAAGCAGGAAACGATGCTGTTTACTTAGTAGGAAGAGCAGGATATGGATTTGTATCAGATGCAAGCGATATTAAAGGTGGATTATACCTTGCTGCAGGATTAGGAACTGAGCATGGACCATTATCAGTAGAAGGATTATATGAAAGACAAAATTTAACAAAAGGTACAGACAAACATAACTTAGATACTTACGGAATTAGAGTAGGATACAGATTAGGTAAATTAGTTAACGATAGACAACCTCAAGTAGTAAATAGAGTAGTAGAAAAAGTAGTAGAAAAAGTAGTTGAAGTACCGGTTCAAGTGCCAGTTCATGTACCAGCACCAGCACCAGTTGTAAAAACTATTACTAATAATACTGTAGCTTTACCATTCTCTTGTTCAACTGACACTAAAGTATGTGTTATTAAAGGATTTAAAGTAGATGGAAGAGAACCTAATGCACAAGAAGCTGCAGATTTAAAAGCTATAGCTAATGTAATTAACCAATTTGCTGAAGGTGGATCAATTAACTTTGTTGGACATACAGATTCAACAGGATCAGCTGCTTATAACCAAAAATTATCAGTAGCAAGAGCACAAAATGTTGCTAAATTATTAAGAGAATACGGATTAAAAGATACAGTAGCTACTGGAACAGTTACTGGTAAAGGATTAACTCAACCAGCAGATACTAACGCAACTGTAGAAGGAAGATACAACAACAGAAGAGTTGAATTATTCTTCAATAATGTTGACTTCACAAATGTAAATTTCGTTAAATAATTAATAAAATTATGAAATGATAGATACTGGAACCATCATAATTGATGGTTCTTTTTTTAAATAGTAAATGAATGTATGTAAAAAGTATATTTTTTTAAAATAGTAAAATACATCATGACGAATTTAAGAAGGTGTTTATAATGTATAAAATCTTAAAAAGTGTAAATTACAAAGAATTAAAAAAGGGAATAGAATTTAATATAGAGGGAATAGAATTTGATTCAAGAAAAATAAAAGATAATTATATTTTTGTTGCTATGATTGGAGCTGTAGTAGATGGACATGATTATATTCAAAAAGCATTAGATCATGGTGCAAAAATGATAATTGTAGAAAAAAATATTGAAATAAATCAATTTAAAAATATTGATGATGTGACTTTTATTTTAGTAGAAAATGTGAGAAAGCATTTAGGAGTTATTGCTTCAAATTACTATGATTATCCACAAAATAAGTTAAAAATAATAGGAATAACTGGAACAAACGGAAAAACAACTTGTAGCTATATTTTAGAAAATATTTTGAAAAAAACAGCAAGAATAGGTACAACAGGAAATAGAATATTAGAAAAAGAATTTGAAACGACAAATACAACACCAGAATCATTAGAGCTTATAAAATTGATGGCAGAAAGTGTTAAAGCAGGAGTTGAGTATTTTATAATGGAAGTTAGCTCTCATGCACTTGAAATAGGTCGTGTTGATATGCTTAAATTTGATTCTGCAATATTTACAAATCTTACACAAGATCATTTAGATTTTCATAAAACGATGGAAAATTATTTTAAGGCAAAGAAAAAAATATTTTCAATGTTGAAAAAAAATTCATTAGGAATTATTAATGTAGATGATAAATACGGAAATGAAATATACATTGAAAATCCAGAAAGATATATTTCTGTTAGTGAAAAAGATTTTGATTGTGATTTGTGTGGGAAAATAATTGATTATACAAATAATGGAATGAAAATACATATTAGATGTAAATCTAAAAATGATGGAGTTAATACCGGTTATAATAATGAAGATGTCGAAGATTATATTTTAGATGTAAATTTGGTTGGAGAATATAATTTATATAATATTTTAACTTGTATTGGTGTGGCATTATCTTTAGGAATAGATATGGATGAAATTTTAAGGAAAATACAAAAATTAAAACCAGTACCAGGGAGATTTGAAACAATAAAAAATGATAAAAAAGCAAGAATAGTTGTAGATTTTGCACATACAGATGATGGACTTTTAAATGTAGGGCAAACATTGAAAAAAATAACAGAAAATAATATAATAACAGTGTTTGGAGCTGGAGGAGATAGAGATAGTAAAAAAAGACCTAAAATGGCGAAAGCTGCAGCAAAATTTAGTGATTTTATTGTTATTACATCGGATAATCCAAGGACTGAAGATCCTAAAAAAATATTAAATCAAATAGAAGAGGGCTTAAAAGAAATAGGGTATTCTCGTGAAAAATATGTTATAATAGAAGATAGAGAAGAAGCAATAAAATTTGCAATTCAAGAATTAGTAAAAGAAGGAGATAGTTTACTTATAGCAGGAAAAGGTCATGAAAATTATCAAATTATTGGAAAAGAAAAAATCCATTTTGATGATAGAGAAGTAGTAAAAAAATATTTATAAATAATTCAAATAATAGGAGGTAAAATGAAAAAATTAATTTTATTATTAAGTATATTAGTTTTAGTGTTAGCTTGTGGAGGGAAAAAAACAGGAAGTTCGGATAGTAAAGAGCTAAATATTTATACTTGGACATATTTTATTCCACAAGAAGTAATAGATAATTTTGAAAAAGAGACAGGAATTAAAGTTAATCTTAGTTATTATGATAGTAATGATGTTATGATGACAAAATTAATGTCTGGAGCAAAAGGATTTGACATTGTATCTCCGTCTACGGATTTTGTAGATATTTTAATAAAAAATGGATTATTAGAAAAATTAGATAAATCTAAATTAGGAAAAACGTTTGAAAATTTTGATGAGAGCTTGAATTTAATGGAATTATCAAAAATTTATGATGATGGCTTACAATATTCTATTCCGTACAGTTATAATGCGACAGGAATAGCAGTAAATAAGAAATTTATGAAAGATTATCCAAAGTCATTTGATATATTTGGATTGGAACAATATAAAGGTAAAATGACAATGTTAGATGATGGAAGAGAAACTTTAGGAGCAACATTACAGTATTTAGGTTATCCGTCAGATAGCGTTAATGATAAGGAGTTAGAAGCTGCTAAAAATAAATTGATTGAATGGAAAAGAAATTTAGCAAAATTTGATGCAACTGCATTTGGAAAAAGTGTAGCAACTGGAGAATTTTATGCCGCACACGGATATGCAGAAAATGTATTTGGAGAATTAGAAGAAGCTGATTATTCAAACTTTGATTATTTCATACCAAAAGGAGCTATGATGTATATTGATAGTATGGCGATTGTAAAAAATTCTTCAAATAAAGAAAATGCGTATAAATTTTTAGAATATTTATATAGACCTGAAAATTTTGTTAAAGTATTTGAACAATTTAAAGCACCATCTGTGATAAAAGGAGTAGAAGCAAATACAAAAGTTAAAGCGATTGTAAATAAAGAGCAATTAGTAGAAAATTCTAAATTGCCGGGAGCTTTATCAGATGAAGCGAAAGAAAAACAGGATAAAATTTGGAATGAAATTAAGTTATCGCATTAAAAATAGAAATTATTAATATTAGAATAAATGAAATATGAGAGAGGGTAAGAATTTTTCTTATCCTTTTTTATTTGAGAATATGAGGAAATAAAAATTATTAGTATATAGAAATTTATTAAAGTAATAGAAAAAAAAAGTTAATTGTGGTAAAATAATAGTAATAAAGACTAATAGAAAAACTAAGGAGTTTAAGCAATGAGCAAAGAATTAAGTAAAACATATTCGCCAAGAGAAATAGAAGATAAATGGTATAAAATATGGGAAGAAAGAGGATATTTTAATGCACAACATAATAGTGAAAAACCAGGATATTCAATAGTTATACCACCACCAAATGTAACAGGAATATTGCACATGGGACATATGTTAAATAATGCAATACAAGACACGATTATAAGATATAAAAGAATGACAGGATTTGAAGCTTTATGGATGCCGGGGATGGATCACGCTGGAATTGCAACACAAAATAAAGTTGAAAGAATGTTGGCGGATCAAGGTACTTCTAAAGAAGAAATTGGGAGAGAAGAGTTCTTGAAAAAAACATGGGAATGGAAAGAAAAGCATGGGGGATTAATAACGAAACAATTAAGAAAATTGGGAGTTTCACTTGATTGGGATAGAGAAAGATTTACTATGGATGAAGGACTTTCTGAAGCAGTAAAAGAAGTGTTTATAAAACTTTATAATGAAGGATTAATTTACAGAGGAGAGTACATTGTAAACTGGTGTCCAAAAGATAAAACGGCTTTAGCAGATGATGAAGTAGATCATGAAGAAAAAAATGGAAAAATTTGGGAAATAAGATATCCTGTAAAAGATAGTGATGAAGTTTTTGTAATTGCAACTACAAGACCTGAGACTATGTTAGGAGATACGGGAGTTGCAGTAAATCCAAATGATGAAAGATATAAACATTTAATTGGAAAAACAGTAATTTTACCATTAATGAATAGAGAAATACCAATAGTTGCTGATGAATATGTAGATATGGAATTTGGAACAGGAGTAGTTAAAATGACTCCATCGCATGATCCTAATGATTTTGAAGTAGCTAAAAGAACAGGACTTGAGTTTTTAAACATTTTCACGGAAGATGCACACATTAATGAAAATGGAGGGAAATATCAAGGATTAGAAAGATTTGCAGCTAGAAAAGCAATATTGGATGACTTGGAAGAACAAGAACTTTTAGTAGGAGTAAAAGAACATAAAAATGCTGTTGGACATTGTTATAGATGTGGAACAATTATAGAACCAAGAGTTTCAACACAATGGTTTGTAAAAATGGAACCGTTAGCAAAAAGAGCTTTAGAAGTAGTAAAAAATGGACAAGTTCAAATAACTCCAAAAAGATGGGAAAAAGTATACTATAATTGGCTAGAAAATATTAGAGATTGGACAATTTCAAGACAAATTTGGTGGGGGCATAGAATACCGGCATATTATGCTCCAGATGGAACAGTATTTGTAGCAAAAAACTTGGAAGAAGCTCAAGTACAAGCTAAGGAAAAATTTGGAGAAGCAGTAACTTTAAGAGAAGAAACTGATGTGCTAGATACATGGTTTTCATCAGCTTTATGGCCGTTTTCAACATTAGGTTGGCCTGAAAAAACTCCAGAATTAGAAAAATTCTTCCCAACAAATGCATTAGTTACAGGGGCAGACATTTTATTTTTCTGGGTTGCAAGAATGGTTATGATGAGTTTATATATAACAGACGAAATACCTTTTAATTATGTTTACTTACACGGAATTATTAGAGATGAAAAAGGTAGAAAAATGTCTAAATCACTAGGAAATTCACCTGATCCGTTAGATTTAATTGATAAATATGGAGCTGATGCTATAAGATTTAGTTTCTTATACAACACTTCTCAAGGACAAGACATTCATTTTTCAGAAAAATTACTTGAAATGGGTTCAACTTTCGCAAATAAAGTATGGAATGCATCAAGATTTGTGTTATCTAATTTAGAAGATTTTGATACATCTACAACTATTGATAAGATAGAATTAAAATTAGAAGACAAATGGATTTTAAGAAAAGAATTAAAAGCGATTAAAGCAATAAGTGAATACATGGAAAATTATGAGTTGGACAATGCTGCAAAAGTAGCGTATGAATTCTTTAGAGGGGATTTCTGTGACTGGTATGTTGAAATAGCAAAAACAAGAGTTTACGGAGTAGAAGCTGGAGTAGATAAAGTTACAGCCCAATGGGTATTAAGACATGTATTAGAAAGTGGACTTAAATTATTACATCCATTTATGCCGTTTATAACAGAAGAAATTTGGCAAAAATTAGAAGTAGAAGGTGAATCAATTATGATTTCACAACTTCCTAAAGTAACAGAAAATGAAATAAATGAAATTGATATAATGGTTGAGAAAGAATTTGAATTTTTAAAAGAAATCGTATCAGCAATAAGAAATATAAGAGGAGAAGCAAATGTATCTCCAGCTAAGAAAATTGAAGTAATATTTAAAACAGCTAATGAAAATGAAAAAACAATATTAGAAAATAATACAAAAATTTTAGATAAATTAGCAAATGTTGAAAAATATGAATTTAATATAGAAATACCTAAATTAGTTGGGTTTAAATTAGTTGAAACAACAGAAATTTATATTCCTTTAGCTGATTTAATCGATAAAGAAAAAGAGATAGCAAAATTAGAAAAAGATATTCAGAAAACTCAAAAAGAATTAGATAGAGTTTTAGGTAAATTATCAAATGAAGCCTTTGTATCTAAAGCACCACAAGCTGTAATTGATAAAGAAAATGCAATAAAAGAAGAATTAGAAACAAAAATTGCTAAATTTAAAGAATCAATTAATTTATATAAATAATTTTCAATAAAATATATTAGAATAATGATAATGAGTAATTAAATTTTGCATAAAAATAAAAAATATGAAAATAGAAAGGGGGAAGTATGGGAGCAATATTTTGGGCAATATCGACAGCAATATTTGCTGTTTTAGAAATAATAATACCAGGGTTAATTACAATTTGGTTAGCTTTAGCTTCGTTAATTTTAGTGATATTGACATTATTTTTTACAAATTTTGCGATAGAATTTTTAATATTCGCAGTATTATCACTTATTTTTGTATTATTTACAAGACCAGTTTTACAAAAATATATGGAGAAAAATATAACAAAATTTAGTGCAAAGTCTGTAGGTCAAAAAATAAAAATTATAAAAGTGATAGATATTAAAAATGAGCAAAAACAATATGAAGTTAAATTTAAGGCGACGATTTGGACAGGAATAAGTAAAGAAATATTTTCGGAAAATGAAATTGTTAAAATTAAAAGCTTTGAAGGAAATAAAATAATTTTAGAAAAAATAAAAGAAAGAGGGAATTAAAATGTTTACATTACCATTTACAATAATAATATTAGTTTTAGTAGTTATTATCATTTTAAAATCAATTAGAATAGTACCAGAATCAAGAGTTTATATAGTTGAAAGATTGGGAAAATATAATCAAACATTAGAATCAGGATTGAATTTTTTAAACCCATTTTTTGATAAAATTGCAAGAGTTGTTTCTTTAAAAGAGCAAGTTGTAGATTTTCCTCCACAACCTGTAATTACAAAAGATAATGCGACAATGCAAATAGATACAGTTATTTATTTTCAAATAACAGATCCAAAACTTTATACTTATGGAGTTGAAAGACCATTATCTGCAATTGAAAATTTAACGGCAACAACATTAAGAAATATAATTGGAGATATGACAGTTGACCAAACTTTAACTTCAAGAGATGTTATAAATACAAAAATGAGAACAGAATTGGATGAAGCAACAGATCCTTGGGGAATAAAAGTAAATAGAGTTGAATTAAAAAGTATTTTACCTCCGGAAGATATTAGAGTGGCAATGGAAAAAGAAATGAAAGCTGAAAGAGAAAAAAGAGCAAATATTTTGGAAGCACAAGCAAAAAGAGAATCGGCAATTTTAATAGCACAAGGAGAAAAAGAATCTGCTATTTTAAGGGCAGAAGCTAAAAAAGAACAAGCTATAAAAGAAGCAGAAGGGAATGCTAAAGCGATTTTAGAGATAGAAACAGCAAAAGCAGAAGCGTTAAAAATATTAAATGCGTCAATGCCAACTAAGGAAGTTTTAGCTTTAAGAGGAATGGAAGCATTCGAAAAAGTGGCAGACGGACAAGCAACAAAAATTATAGTTCCAAGTAATTTACAAAATTTAGCAAGTGTTGTTAGTGTATTTGAAGAGTTAAATAAATAATTAAAGGAGAAAAATGACATTACAACAATTAAAATATGTAGTTACAGTGGCAAATAAAGGAACGATAAGTGAGGCAGCCAAGGAGCTTTTTGTATCACAGCCTAGTTTGACTAAAGCTATAAAAGAGTTAGAAGAAGAAATGAGCATATCAATTTTTACGAGAACAAATAAAGGTGTTGTCGTTTCAAATGAAGGCGATATGTTTTTGGGATATGCACGGCAAGTTTTGGAGCAAACAAATTTACTTGAAGAAAAGTATAAAAAAGGCGATAATTTTACAAGACATTTTTCAGTTTCGACGCAACATTATTCTTTTGCCGTAAATGCTTTTGTTGATTTAATAAAAAAATTTGGTGGGGAAAAATATGATTTTATTTTGCGAGAAACACAAACAAATGAAATTATTGAAGATGTAAGAAGGCTAAAAAGTGAAATTGGTATTTTGTATACATCAAGTACAAATAAAACAGTTATAGAAAAATTGATAAAAGAGAATGGCCTAAAATTTATAGAATTGTTCACGGCAATGCCACATGTATTTATTAGTTCAAATCATCCGTTAGCTAAAAAAGATATAGTGGAAATGGAAGATTTGACGGAGTATCCATATTTATCTTATGAGCAGGGAAACTCCAATTCATTTTACTTTTCGGAAGAAATATTGAGTACAATAGGAAGAAATAAAAATATAAAAGTGAGTGATAGAGCGACTTTGTTTAATTTGGCAATCGGACTTAACGGCTATACTGTAAGTTCTGGAGTGATAGACAAAGAGTTAAATGGAGAAAATATAATAGCTAGACCGTTGAATGTGGATGAATATATAAAAATTGGGGTAGTTTTACAAAAAAATATGTCTCTTTCAATATATGGAGAATTTTATTTGGAAGCATTAAAAAAATATACGTCAAAATAATAAAAAAACAGGATTGGATTGAATCAGTCCTGTTTTTTAAATTAATTTTCATTAGTTTTAATTTTAATATTTCCTAGATTTAAGTATAAAATTACTGCAACTAGAACGATGGCAGCAACTAACTGAATTGGTGATAAAAATCTTTTATAAATAATAGCTTCAGTTACAACAGATGTGATGGGAAAAGCCAATTCACAAAATGTTGCAATAGTAGCTTTTACATATTTTAATCCGTTGTAGTAAATAAGTATAGCTAAAAGTCCAAAAATTGCAATAAATAAAGATAATCCCATTAGATTTTTATTTTGTGTATATTGTGTAATTGTATTTCTTGTAGTTTCAGAAAATATAACGAATAGCATTGTGATGATTGTTGTAAAGAAAAATCTGTAAAATGTACTCGTTAAAAATGAAAATTTATAGACAACTTTTTTTCCAAAAACTGTTGAACTTCCAAATGAAAAAGCTGCAAGTAATGAATATAAAACAGCAAGTAAATTATTTTGTTTTAATAATACCGGACTTTTAAATTCAAAAGTTAAGAAATAAATAGCGATTAATGCTATAATTGCTACAACGTAAAAGTTTTTTGACGGTTTTTCTTTAAGTAAGAAAATTGCAAGTAATATCGCAAAAATTGGTTGAGTTTTTTGAATTAAAATAACGATACTGTACGGAGCATAATTACTTAATTCTAATGCTTTTACTATTGATAAAGTTCCAATTGTTCCTCCAAATAATGCAATTAAAATAAAGAATAAATAATCACTTTTTGTAAATGTTTTTAAATATTTATATTGTTTTGAAAAAAAGATTGATAAAATTACAGTTGGTATGGCATGTGCGATAAAAACTATAAAATTAACATCAAAAAATTTGAATTTTGTGAAATATGAAGGCGTAAGTAAAATTCCATCAATCCCCCACATCATAGCTGCAATAATAATAAAAATACTTCCTAAAAGTGGTGTTTGTTTTTTCATATTAGTATTCTCCTTTAAGTAATAATTTGTTTGCATTATTGGATAAAATTTAAAATTGTGATATAATACAAACTGTAATGATTACATATTATAACATAAAATATTTGTAAATCAAAATAAAAAAAGAAAGTAGGGAGAAATGGGAGTTTTATTAACAATTATAATTTTAGGATTAATAATATTTTTACATGAATTAGGACATTTTATGACAGCAAAATGGTTTAAAATGCCAGTTAAAGAATTTGCTTTAGGAATGGGACCAAAACTTATAAGTAAAAAGTTTGGAGAAACAGTCTATTCAATAAGAGTATTTCCGTTAGGGGGATTTGTAAATATTAGCGGAATGGAAGAGAAAGAAATAGAAAAAGATGCGATAATAGTAGAAACTGAAGAAGAAATAAACAAAATACTTGAAGAAAATGATGATGCGATTGTTTACACACAAGAAGAAATAGATGAAATAAATTATGATAATGAAAATGGATTTTTCACAAAAAGTCCGCTACAAAGATTTATTGTTTTAATTGCGGGAGTTGTGATGAATTTTTTATCAGCTTTTATTGTTTTATTTTTTGTTGTTGCAGCAATGAGTGAAATTGTACATGATAAAGGATTTTTCTTACAATTAAAAATAACATGGAAATTATTTTTACAAATATTTTACGAAACATTAAATGGATTGAAGCTTTTAATTACAGGACATGTATCTCCAAAAGAGATGACGGGACCTATTGGACTTCCAAAAGTTGTTGGACAAGTTTATAAAAGTGAAGGAATTTCTGTTATGAAAAATATATTTGCATTGTTATCAGTAAATATTGGAATAATGAATTTATTACCAATTCCAGCTTTGGACGGAGGGCGTATATTATTTGTAATCCCAGAATTTTTTGGAATAAAAGTAAATAAAAAAGTAGAAAATATTGTTCACATGTGTGGAATGATTTTATTACTTGCGTTAATGTTATTTGTAATGTTTAATGATGTTATGAAGTATTTTAGATAAAAAAGAGAAATAAATTAAAAATAAGGACTGAATCTTTCAGTCCTTTTATTTTATAAATTATTAATGGCATCTTTTAATTGATTTAAAGCTTTTTCAAGTAAAGATTTAGGACATGCAAGGTTTAGACGCATAAATCCTGATGAATTGTGCTGAAAAACACGGCAAGGGTTTAACCCTAATTTTGCTTTATAAATGAAAAAGTCTTCTAAAGCTGATTGATCAAAGTTATATTTTTTACAAAGCTCACGACAATCAAGCCAAACTAAATAAGTGGCTTTTGGTGTATTTGCTTTAATTAAATCAATATTTTTATCAAAGAAATCATTTAAGAAAGTGATATTCCCTTCAAGATATGATTTTAGTTGTTCTAAATATTCTTCTCCTTCAGTGTAAGCGGCGATGTTCGCAACTAAATTGAACGGGTTGTTTCTATGAACTTCTAAATTTTTCCAAAATTTATCAAATTTATTTTTTTCTTGAATATTATTAAAAATAATTGTTGCACATTGCATACCAGCTAAATTGAAAGCTTTTCCAGTAGATGTACAAGTAACTGTGTTTGCTGCAATTTCTTCAGACACTGAAGCCATTGGAATATGAGTGTATCCCCATAATGTCAAATCTGCGTGAATTTCATCAGAGATGATAGGGACATTGTATTTTATACATAAATCTCCCATAGCTTTTAGTTCGTCACGAGTCCAAACTTTACCAAGTGGATTGTGTGGATTACAGAAAATAAAGGCTTTTGGTCTTTGTTTTAATTTTTCTTCAAAATCAACTAGATCTAAAAAATACTCATTATTTTTTTCAATAAATTTATTTTCAATGATAACTCTTTCATTATCAAGTGTAATATCGTAAAATTCAGAATAAACAGGTGTTTGAATTAAAATTTTATCTCCTTTTTTAGAAAATTGTTTTATTAATGTTCCAAGTGATGGAACGACTCCTATACTATAACTAAGTAATTCTCTTTTTGGCGTCCAATTAAATCTTCTTTGTTGCCAATTTATGAAAGCATCAAAATATTCATCTGGACGATAAACGTAACCGAAAATACCGTGTTCTACTTTATTTTTTAATGCTTGAATGATTGGTTCAGCTGTACGAAAATCCATATCTGCAATCCAAAGTGGAATAACATCTTCATTTTTAAATCTTCCTAATTCATTGTATTTAACAGAGTGATTACTCTTTCTATCAATTATTTCATCAAAATTATATTTCATAATAAGTTCCTCTTTCTGTATAAAATCTTTAATATATTATAATAAAAAATGTTGATAAATGTCAAAAAAATATTAATTGTAAATTAAGTTGATTCAAAATTATAATAGGAAAAATATTTTTATACTAAAATTTATAGATTTAGTTAATTTTTTATTTAATAATTTGTCAAGCAAAATAAAAGGAAAGTATTAGAATTATTTAAAATAGTAATAATAGGCATTTGAGTTGATTTTGATGTCATAAAATTAAATAGGAAAAGCTAAAATATTATGAGATAATAGATATGTGACAAAAAAATATGTCAAATAAGAGATAATAAAGTTGTAGTTAAAAAGAAAAAATATAAATCAAAACCAACTGTTGAAAAAGTAAAATATCCAGGAGAAAAAGTTCAAATTGATATAAAATATATACCGAAAGAATGTATAAAATTTGGACCAAGAGATAAAAATTATTATCAAATAACAGCGATAGATGAATATACAAGAAAACGAGTTTTATCAGTAATAGATGAAAAAAGTATATATCAAATGGCAAAATTTTTAGAAACATTAGAACAAGAAATAGGTTTTAAAATAGAAACAGTTCAAACAGATAATGGGAGAGAATTTACAAATTTAATGTAAGAAAAGTTAACAGCATTTGAACTAAAATTAAAGGAAGCGAAGATAAAATATAAGAAGATGAGACCGTATTCATCATGGTAAAATGGGATAGTAGAGAGAAGTCATAGATTAGATAGTAAATTTTATGAAAACAAGTGATTTTATAGTTTGAAAGCATTAAAGAGAGCAGTGAAGAAATATTGTAGTAGATATAATAATATATCAAGAAAAGTATCGGGATTTAAAAGACCAAATCAAATGTTAGAAGAATTTAAAAAAGTAACGGATTAAACAGAGAATAATTTTTTATATGTTTTATGTCACATATCATTGACATCTGTAGATTATTAAAATATATTAAAAATTAAAATTTATTTGATATATTAAAAAAATATGATAAAATTTATAAAAGATGTGAAAATTAAAGAAAAAAATAAAAATTAATAAAATATTGAAAAAAAATAAAAAATATAGTAAAATAACTTAGAATAGTATTTATAAAATTTAGGAGGAAAAATGAAAAAAATAATATTATTAATATTGGTGATGAGCACAATGATTTTTGCAGGAAATAAAGAAATAGATGAAAAAAAATTAAAAACTGTAACTTGTAAGGTAACAGATGTAAAACGTAAAATAGGGAATTTGAATGGTACGAGAGTAACTTGTATAGATAAAAATAATAAAGTTTATAATTTTAATGAATCAATGATAAATTGGAAAGAATTGGAAACGGGGAAAACTTATAATATTGTTTATGGGCAAAGAATTGTAAAAACAAATACGAGAGAAGATGAAAGAAATTTATATTTATTTGGATTTAAAGATCCTGAAGTAGAAAAAGTAGAACAACCAGCTGAAGAAAAAGTGGTACTAGAAAAAGAAATAGAAATAAATACTGTAGTTTTACCATTTAATTGTTCAAATGTAGAAAGAAAGTGTATAATTCATGGATTTAAAGTAGATAAAGGAGAACCAACAGCAGCTGAAGTGAAAGATTTAGAAAGTATTGCAAGATTTATAAATGAATTTGCAAAAGGTGGAACAATTGATGTTGTAGGGCATACAGATTCAACAGCTTCAGATGCATATAATCAAAAATTATCAGAAAAAAGAGCAAATAGTGTAGCTAAATTATTAAAACAATATGGATTAAATGATACAGTCTCATACGGAGTAATTTCTGGAAAAGGGGAATCTGAACCAATGGATACAAACGAAACAGTACAAGGAAGATACAATAACAGAAGAGTTGAGTTACTATTTTATAATGTAGATTTTGGAAACTTAAATTTTTTAAATAAAAAATAGAAAAAATTTAGTTTGAAATTGTATAAAATTTAAAAGTAGAGATAGAATATATTTATTTACATATTTACATAAAAATTGAAAAAGGTGGTAGAAAAAATGAAAAAGTTTTTTGCAATGTCAATGATTTTAGCGGCAAGTTTAAGTTATGGGGCTAATGAAAAAATAACTTCAACACTTCAAACTATTGAATCAAAATATAATGATTTAATTCAAAAAGAAGAAGCTAAAAAAAGAGAATTTGAAAATGAAAAAGTTAGATTAGAAAAAGAAATAGTTGGATTGAAAGAGAAAGAAACAGGGAAAGAAGAGAAATTAGAAAAATTAAGAAAAGATTCAGAAGTAAGATGGCATAGAGATGCTTATAAAAAATTATTAAATGAGTATGAATTATATTATAAAAATTTAACAAAGGAAATTTTAGATAGAGAATTTAAAGTAGAAGAAATAAATAAATTGTTGTCATCAATGCAATAGTATAATATTATTTGAAAGGAGAAAAATAGCTAATATTTAGTTATTTAATGAAATATGAAAAAAATATTATTAGTAGGATTATTATTAATTGTAAGTTCGCAATTAATGGCAGAAACACCACAAGAGATTTTGAGAAAAGTAAGAGAAAATTACTATAAAGAACAAGAAAAAGTTTTAATGGAGAAAAAAGCGGAAGAAAAAAAAGCAAAAATGATGGCTGAAGAGGAAGCAAGAAAAGAAAAGTTAGCTAGAGAACAAGAAGTAAAAGCACTGAAACTACAAAAAGAAGAGGAAACTAAGCAACAAAAATTAAAAAAAGAAAAAGAAGTAAAAGCGATGAAATTGCAAAAAGAAAATCAAGCTAAACAAGAAAAACTATCTAAAGGACAAGAAGAAAAAATAGAGAGATTGCAAAAAGAAGAGAAAATCAAGCAACAAGAAGTAAAAAAAGAAAAAGAAGTTCCTAAAACAAATTTAGAAAAATTAGAGGAATTATCATCAAAAGCAGCAATTAAAGTTGATTTTTATGAAAGAGTTGTAAGAAGTGTTGCTAGAGAAGAAACGGAATTAAAACAAAAAAATGAAGAATGGAATAAAAAATCTAAATATAATAAAATTCCTAAAGTAACAGGACTTGGAAAATAATATAATTAATATTAATTGAAAGGAGAATAGTAATGAAAAATATAAAAAAAATATTGATGATTTTGGGTTCTTTAATAATTTTAGGTCAAATTTCATTTTCAGAAGTAAATTTAAAAGATCCAAATATTCAAAGATTAATTAAAATAGCTAAAGAAAAGGAAGCTGCTGAAAAAAGAGCCGAGCAAGAAGCTAAAAAGGCAGCTGAGTTAGCAGCAAAACAAGAAAAACTTGCTAAGGAAAAAGAAGAAAAAGAAAAAAAAGTAGGACAAGAGGCTCAAAATAAAAAAATTATTCAAGAAAAAGAAGCAGAAAATGAAAAAGTAATGGAAGAAAAAAAAGAGAAAGCTAAAAAAATAGCAGCAGAAAAAGAAGAAAAAGCTAAAAAATTAGCGGCAGAGAAAGAAGAGAAAGCTAAGAAGTTAGCAGAAGAAAAAGCTAAAAAATTAGCATATAAAAATATGACAGAAAGTGAAAAAATGGATACGGAAATTCAAAGAATAAAAGGTGAAATAGAAGCGATTACTCACAATATTGATAAATACAAAAAAAATACGGAATTCTTAAATCAAATGGAACAAAGATTTGAATTATTAGAACGTAAAATGAAAAAATAAAAATTAAGTTTAAATATTTTTGATAATTTAATTTATAATATTTAATAAGGAGAGGAAGAATGAAAAAATTATTAGTGTTAGCAATTTTAGGGATATTAGCGGTATCATGTACAAATGCAAAGGTGGTAAAATATAATAAAGATAGATTAGATGTAATTGAGAATTATTTAGAAAATAATAAATTTGTAAATCCTTCTAAAAATTTAGATAAATTAAAAGAAAAAGGAGAAATTGACTATAGCAAACAATATAAGTCATTGGAGAAGGAGTCTGAAAAATGGTTAGAAGAACAAAAATAATATTGTTAATGTTAATGTTAGTTGTATCAGTTGTAGGAAATGCTAGAAAATTAACAACTACTGATATAAGAGAAAATTCAATAAGAATAAATGCATTAGAAATAGAAACTATAAATATAGATAAAATAAAAGAAAAACAACCTGTACCAGTAAAAAATGTTACGATAGTATTAGACACAAGAGCATTGAATTTTGATTTTAATAAATCAGAAGTTAAACCAGAGTACTATACAGTATTATTAAACGTTATTAAATATGTGGAATTTTATAATTATAACATGCAAATTGTAGGACATACAGATTCTAAAGGTGCAGAAGATTATAATATGAGATTAGGGCAAAGAAGAGCTGATAGTGTAAAAGCTAAATTATTAGAATTAGGATTAGATTCATCTAGAATTTTAGGAACTTCATCAATGGGTGAAACAGAGCCAGTTGCAACAAATGATACAAAAGAAGGAAGATTCCAAAATAGAAGAATTGAATTTAAGTTGGAATTAAGAGAAAATAAGTAATTGAAAATAATTAAGAAAATAGATTTTAATTAAAAATATATATTAAATAAGTAATAGTATAAAATAAAAATTGACAATTACACATATATAATATATAATTAGATAGAATAACAATGTATAAAAATTTAGGAGGGATATATGAAAAAAGTATTACTATTATTAGTGGCTTTAAGTGCAGTTTCTTTTGCAGATTATAATTCAGTTGTAGAAAAATTCCAAAAATTAGAAGGAGAATTAGTACAATTATCTCAAACTGAAAATCAAGAATTTAAGAAAGTGGTAGCAAGTGCACAAGCAACTAGTCAAGATTTAGAAAGCAAAAAAGTTTTAAGAGCTAATTTAGCACAAAAAATAGCTAAATTAGAATCAGCAAGTTCAACTAAATATTATCAATCAGAATACGCTGGAATTGTTAAAGAATATAAAGGAGTATTAGCAACTTTAGATTCAGAAATAAAAGCATTAACTAAAACAGTAGATGATTATAATTCAGTTATAGCATTAAAAGGAGGAAAATAATTATATGAAAAAGAAAATAATTTTAGCAATTAGTGTATTAATGTTATCAAATTTAGCGATGGCAGCACCAGCAAAAAGTTCAGTTGAATCAAGCTTAAGTAACTTAGAAGCACAATTAGAAAAATTAACTCAGTTAGAAGAACAAAAATATAGAGAACAAGAAGCTTTAGCAAATGCAGCAGCTCAAAGATTAGAAAATTATAGAAAAATGGACGAGGTAGTTTCTCAAAGAATTTCTCAAATTGAAGAAAATATTAATAAAGTTATTTTTAGTAAAGAATTTAAAAATAAAGAATCTGAATATAAAGCGTTAAAACTTGAAATATCTAAAGAAATGGAAAAAGAAAATAAAACAATTGAAGAATTTA